>JANOVN010000132.1:0-3306 GCA_031417455.1 Hyphomicrobiaceae bacterium
GCCCGTCGGCATATGAACGAGGGCGAGCACCAGGCGGTTGGCGAACAGCTCTTGGCCGATCATGTGGTCGCGATATTTGGCATCGAGCGCGCGGGCAAAGTCGCTGCTGAAGCTGCCTTCCGGATACGTGAAGGACCGCCGCCGCAACAGGATCGACCACAGGCCCAACCGTTCGTCGGCGATGTTGCGCCACAGCATATTGAGATCGGTATGATGGGCATTGACGTCCCGCACGTCGGCGGTCTCGAACGCAAAGCCATCCACCTCGACCATCGTCATCAACGCACCTGTCGAAAGTGCGATGACGTCGGGTGTTACATGACGCAGATACGGGATAAATAGTGACGCTGGGTTCTCGCGAGACGCGATTCCACCCAAGTTTGCAGCGTAGTTTGCCATGCGATCAATCCTTATCAGAATACGTGCGGCCCAGCGGGAGCGGCGTGAGCGTCGAGCCGCCCCAGAAGCTGGTGGTCCGGCAGCGGGCGCGGGTTTCAACCCACGCCGTAAGAATGCGGAAGGCGTTGTGGTCGTAGCGAATGATCTGACCGAAGATGCCGTACACGACGGCACCTCCAAGCAACGCGAACGGGGAGGAAGACAGAATGAAAGCAATCATTGTGACCATGCCGTTCAGCGCCATGGCTTCCATCGTGACGCCTGCAAACATTGCCGGACGGGTGCACGCCAGAAATAGCGGATCTTCAGTCAGATCAGGTTCCATGGGTCAGCCGCCCGACAAGGTCGTTGCGAGTGTCGCCGCCCCAAAGAAGATGCCGATGCCGATGATGCAGGCGCCAGCGGTGCGCATTTCCATCTGGCCGAACATCCAGGCCGCGCCGATGGCCATGATCGCCAACGTCGCGACCGCCTTGCCGATGCCGCCCGTCAGCAGGGCGATGATCGATTCCAACACCGCTTGAACGCCAGCGCCTGCCGCGAATGCGGGTTCGGCCATCGCCAAGGCGCAGATCAGCGTCGCGGCCACGCTGAGCGCGTGCCGATTCCAGTTTGTCATGTCGTCAGTTCCTATTGTTTGCTGAAAAGCACCATGCCGGCCGGTCTTTCACCGCCGTACACATTCCAACTCCGTTCACTCCCGGTCGCCGCCGAAACGGATCGACGCAACGCACGGGCACTCAACTCAACGCGAGGTGAGGCTGTGGTCCGCCCCTCAGGGAGCGGCTGTACACTCGGCGGCTCATCAGGGGCTGTTGCGGTCTTGGCCGTACCAGTCCCGGCGTTGATCGCCAGCCGGGGCAACTCAACCTGTAAGCGCCTTTTCTCTGCCAGAACTCGTTCAGCAAAGGCCTCTGGCTTACCTTTGCGTGCGAGTGAACGGGCGGCGTAAACGCGGAGCATGTGACGCTCGGCACTTGACGGGCTCATGCCCATCTTCTCGGCGGCTTTCCCGATCGCGTCGAGAATGCGGCCTGCGACCGCGAGATTTGAACACGCGTCGAATGCCTCGACATAACTAATGCCCTCGGACGGCAATGATCGCGCGTCGAGCCCCATCAATCCGATCGCCACATCATTACCCGCATCGAGTTGCCCGATGACGAAAGCCACGCCGATGCCAACAGAGGCAGGGACATCCTTCGTTGTCGCCGAATACGACGAGAGGGATTGCAAGCCGCTTTCAACGGACGCAATCGCCGCCAAGAGGTCAGGATAAACCGACGGCGCGCACTGCGCCGCCAAATCGATAAAGAGGGCCACGAACATGTCCCTCAAAAATTGATGGTGTGGCGAACACCATTGGCGTCGCTATATTGGATGTAGCGTTGATACGAACGCCGCCCCCGGCTGATCGCCATATGACCGTTGCCAGCTGAGCAGTCAGGCGCGCCGCCACCCGACGCAATCGACCTGATGAAATCCTGCACCGGTGGCACACATTCGGCCACATCCGCCCACCCTGCCGGGTTGAGCAAACACAACACCACGGTACAACCCGCGTCGTCGGCATACGCCGGTATACCAAACGTCGTCATCGCTGCTATAGCAGTGAGCCTGGTTCGCATTTGCGCCCTCGTTATGAAGTAAACTCAGCACCGACGCGAACAACTAAATTGACCATATCAGAGCAGTATAGATGAAATCAACCCCACCCCTCCAGTTCCCAGACCTGTGCTATTTTTCCTCGACAGCAATCAAAATCATTACCGCGACCAAGTCGTCGGCGGAGACGCCGCAGTCGTCGCAGTTCCAGCAGGCGCTGCTGTTTTGGCTGTTCATGCTCGACATCCAAAAGATGCCGATGACGACGACAAACATACGTGAAATCAGCAAGGTAGACCGGAATTCGCTCGGCAGAACTCTGGCCCAGCTTGAAGAAAAGCGGCTGGTCAAGAAGGAGCAAATCAACACCACGACCGGCAAAGGCTCGACGTGGCTCTACACGTTCGAGGACGCATTCTTGCGCAAAGTTTGGGTGATGAAAGCCACCGCAAACGGGCTTGATCCGTAGTATTTAAGTGTGCATAACTGCACTCTTGGTGAGGTTAGGCACCGCCAGACGGAAAAAAATGACCTTCATCAAATCAGCGAACGTTCTGCGCCTCAAAAATCTCGATGGTTAGCTTGGTGACGAGGAAGTCGTTCTTGGCAGTTGTCAGCTCATCTGGCCAATAGCAGCTTCTGATTGGACGTCGTTTTTTTAACGCGGACGCGTCACGCGGTCGCAGTGTCAGCAACTTTGCCCGTCTCATTTCAATCACTGGACTCGAAGGTGCGGGGGCTGGTTTCTCCGGTCGGCCATCGCGCCTTCACATGGTTTGTATTCCGGTGAGGGCGGACAGTGTTTACGTCTGAAGGCAAGCGTATGGGGCGCGATGACCGGTGCCGCCAACGCGAGTGCCGCATCATAGTCGTGAGCCCGCGTCGCCACGAAGACGCGACCGTAGATGCCGGTCAATCCGCTTGCGGTCACGGCATGGACCGATACACGAAAGCGGCCGAACTTTGCGCTCAAGATCATCGGGTTAGAAGGCAAGGACGCGTGCGACCGGCTCTTAAGTAATGACATCGGGAAGCGGGTCGGCAAGTCGCTCAAACTTTTACGAACGCAAGGCGTCGCCACGAGCGATGGTAGGGGCAGCAACTTAGTTTGGGCGCTGACTACCACATAGCCGGGATGATGGGGTGGACGGCGCCTGCTCACGGCATTGATGTGCCAAAAGGGTGATCGTTGGAACGAATCACGAGCCAGGAGCCGCCCATGGAACAGGTTACAACAATCGGTTTAGATTTAGCAAAGTCGGTTTTTCAAGTGCATGGAGTCGATGCGGGAGGAGCCGTGGT
>JANOVN010000133.1:0-1987 GCA_031417455.1 Hyphomicrobiaceae bacterium
TCGGATGGTGCCGGAACGGCGGGCTTGGTGGTGCGCTCCGTCGTGTCTGGCAGCGCGCACACCGCCGTGACGTAGCGTGTCCCGAATTCCCGCCAGTACGACCACGCTGGCGGCAGCGTGGTTCCAATCTCGTCCGCGCCCAGTAGCAGCAATCCATAGCCCGAGCCACGCGCGAAGGCTTGGCTCAGCCGCGCTGCCAGATTTGCAGCCAACGGCACAGCGTCGGACGAATCTTGGAACCTCAGACGACCATGCGGGCTCAGCACCGGGGCCAGCGGCAATCCCGCCTGTCCCGTCGGCTTGGCCATAGTCATCGTACCTGTTTGTACAGTTTTCCCCACCGGAGAAGCTTAACGTAGGCAACCTCCCATGGCCATGCGATGCACCCTACGTTGCACACTTTTCCACCAGTAACATAAGCGTCAGGGGTTGGTATCCGAACGCAGAAAGCCCCCTCTCGAGGGCTCTCGCTTACTCGATGGAGACTTATACCAACGCGCATAAGTTCTGACTTATTCGCGTTGGTATCCGCGCGTGGGGTTGCCTCGCCGCAGGCGATCTTTCAGATCGACGCGGCGTCGATGCGAAGCATCGCAGAGCGATGACGCGCAAACAAAGGAGAATACCGTTGCGCAGCCGACGAACCATAGAGTCAGAACTTCTGCGCGACGGTATTATACCAGCGGGCATAAGTTCTGACTTATGCGCGCTGGTATCCGCGCGTGGGGTTGGTGGGGCGGCCACGCGCAAACAACGGAGAATACCGTCGCGCAGCCGACGAACCAAAGAGTCAGAACTTCTGCGCGACGGTATTATAGGTCTCGGATTCCAATGCCCGCTGGCTGCTCTAGGAGCCCGTCCAGTTAGCTGGTGAACCGGGCTATTTGGGTCACGATCGTCCTCTCATGCGGCTCTTGCGAGCTTGGTGAGGTTGTGGGCGGAGCAGATCATCGCCCATTCGGCGCGGACTTTCTCGACGCCCCGCAGCAGGAACTGGCGGAAGCCCCGCGCCTGCTTGATCTGTCCGAACACCGCCTCGACGATCTGCTTGCGTAGGCGGTAGGGCGTGTCAAAGCCACCGTCGGCGATCTTTTTGCGCATGGCCTGCGTTAGAGCCTGATCGTTTGAGATGGAAGCACTTCGCGCCCATCGAAAGCGTGAATCAGTCTCTAAAACAAAGAACTAGAGCACGTTCGCACCTTGGATCTGATTCAATCAAGAGCAAACGTGCTCTATTGGCCCTCCGACCTTGCCGTTCTCGGCAGTGGGGTACTTGGCCCGCCCCGTCGCCCCCTTGCCAGACAATTTGCGCGCCTTCAATGCCTCGTCGAACTTGCGCCGTGCATGCGCGAGGCAGCCGAGCTGCACCATGCCCTCGCGCCGGCCGACCGCAATATAACCGCTGTATCCGTCGCTTTGCAGGAAGCCCCTGAAGTCTTCGAGCAGCCGCCAGGCGACCGCGCCGGAGCGCGTCGTTTCGTAGTTGAACAGAATGATCGGCTTGCCGGGCGGGCCGCCACGACGCACCCACATCCGCGATTTCGACTTGGCCGCCCGGCCGCCTTCCTTCAGCACCTGGACCGTCTCGTCCATCTCCAGCACGTCATAGCCGCACTGGATCTCGTCCATCAGGTTCATCAGCGGCACGATCAACTGGCTGAGCCGGATCATCCAGGCGGCCATCGTCGCCCGCGAGATGTCGAACCCGGAGCGCGCCAGAATCGTCTCCATCCGATACAGCGGCAGACCGTCCATGGCCTTGGCGATGGTGATGTACTTGGCGATGGCGATGTAGGAACACATTCCGGGCGACGCGTCGTGCCGGAGGCGCGTATCGTCGACAAGCCAGGGTGGCGTGAACTTCGACATGAACTCCGACGGCTTTGCCGAGCTGACCGGCTGGGTCGGCTCCAAGGACGGCTTCCTCGTCCTCGACCGCAACGCCAACGGCCGCATCGACGACAACACCGAAATGTTCGGCCACCCC
>JANOVN010000134.1:0-3008 GCA_031417455.1 Hyphomicrobiaceae bacterium
AACTCCCCTTCCTTTTGGGACATAGAGGGGGTGGGCTGGCCCTGGGCGTTGGCGAAAGAAACTTTCAGCTTGTGGTCTAAGCCAACGATTGCTTGACGCCAAGAACGGTGAGTTAGTAGCTGACAACTCATTTTCGTTCGCGAGAGGCACCCTAACCCATGGCCGACCCTAAATTTCCGCCCGCTCCCGACTGGCAGCCCGAGACTTTGCTGGTACATGGCGGCAGCCTGCGCTCGGGGCATGGCGAGCTGTCGGAGGCGATGTATCTGACGCAGAGCTTCGTGTACGAGAATGCCGAACAGGCCGAGCGGCGGTTCAAGGACGAAGAGCCGGGCTACATCTACTCGCGGTTTTCCAATCCCACAGTTGCGATGTTTGAAGAGCGGGTTCGACTGCTGGAAGGCGCGCAAGCGTGCCGCGCGACGGCGACGGGGATGGCTGCGGTGACGGCTGCCCTGCTGTGTTACCTGCGGGCTGGCGATCATGTGGTGGCGGCGCGGGCGTTGTTTGGGTCATGCCGGTATGTGATCGAGGATCTGTGCCCGCGATTTGGGATTGCGACGACGTTGATAGACGGGACCGACCTCAAGGCGTGGACCAAGGCGATGTTACCCAACACCAAAATGGTGTTTTTCGAGACGCCGGCCAATCCAACGCTTGATCTGGTGGACATTGCAGCGGTTTGCAAAATTGCGCACGATCACAAGGCGTTGGTGGTTGTCGACAACGTGTTTGCGACGCCGATGTCGCAGCGTCCGTTGCAGCATGGCGCCGACATTGTGGTGTATTCGGCGACAAAGCACATGGACGGCCAGGGACGATGCCTGGGGGGCGCTGTGCTGTGCTCGGAGCAGTTTTTGAAGGACCATCTTGGCGTGTTTTTGCGCCAGACGGGGCCTGCGATCAGTCCGTTCAATGCCTGGGTGATGTTGAAAAGCCTTGAAACGATGCCGTTGCGGGTGCGCGCGCAGTGTGAAAGCGCTGCCAAGGTTGCGGATTTTCTCGCCGAGGCAGGAGCGATTTCAAGTGTGTTGTATCCAGGGAGACCGGATTTTGCACAGGCTGAACTCGTGAAGCGCCAGATGACAGGGCATGGCCAAGTCGTCACGTTCACGCTGAAGGGCTCAAAGCCTGCGGCATTCGCGTTCCTTAATGCTCTGAAACTCATCAAGATTTCAAACAATCTTGGCGACGCAAAAAGCCTCATCACCCATCCAGCGACGACGACGCATCAACGGTTGACGCCGCAAGCCCGGGGGGAGCTTGGCATTACAGATGGAATGCTGCGGTTGTCGATCGGGCTAGAGTCGGTTGTCGATCTCATTGGCGACATAAAGGCTGGTTTGGCTGCTGTGGACAAATTGTCCGCTCAGTAAAAACGTGTGCACGGATGGATTTGAACATAACCGGGCCACGGGGATGGGGTAGGGTTGGCGCTTGATCCACTGGCGGCCGGGCGCACTGCGCCGGGGCGTTCGCAGTATGGGGGCGAGACTTGAACGGTGTGCTCAAGGGTTTGATGTCGAGTTTCAGCCCGATCGGTTGGTTGTGGGCGATCACGCTCGTTTTTGTCGTCCTGCTGGGTGGCAGTACGAAAGCGGGGTTTCTGTCGGACGCGATTTTGCAGATTGCGTGTCTGCCGCTGCTGCTGCTGGCGGCCAATCGCATTTTTTCGGCGCATTCGCCGGGGCGGCTGAAGTTTGCCGCGGTGGCAGCGTCCCTGCTGGCATTGCCGCCGTTGATTCAGTTGATACCGCTACCGCCGATGGCTGCCTTGCCGACGCACAAGGCCTATGGGGCGGCGCTGGCGATGACGGGAGGCGCTGCGCAATGGATACCCCTCACGCTCGACGCCAAGGCGACGGTGATGAGCGCGCTGGGGCTGATCCCCGGGCTTGCGATCTTCTTTGGCGCGCTGTTGCTTGGGCGTGGCGAACGGCGGGCCGCGACTCTTGTTTTGCTCGGTATCGGGCTGGTGAGTGTCGCGGTTGGTATTCTTCAGGTGGCGCAGGGTTCGGGCAGTCCGCTGCGTTTTTTCCCCAACACGAACCTCTTTGAAGCGGTGGGATTTTTTGCAAACCGCAATCATTTTGCGGCGTTGGCCTATGTGTTGTTGCTGTTTGCGGCGGTGTGGGCGATCCATGCGACGACGGCTAGCGATAACCGCCGGCAGCACTGGAGCGTTACGATGATCCCGGTGCTGGGGTGGTTTACGGTGCTGGTTGTGCTGCTGGCCGCGCAGGCGTTGACGCGATCCAGGGCCGGCCTTGGGTTGACGATCCTGGCGCTGCTGGGGGCGTTCATGCTGGCCATGTCGATCCGGCGGTCGAGCGGGGGAAGTGCAACTTCGGCCTGGATGCTGACCGCTGCGTTGCTCGGGACGCTGATGCTGTCGGGGCAGTTCGTGCTGTTTCGTATTCTGGAGCGGTTTGGCTCCGATCCGTTGGGCGATAGCCGGATCGCCTATGCGCGCAGCACCATGAATGCAGCGAAGGCGTATATGCCCTTTGGATCTGGGTTTGGGACGTTCGTGCCGGTGTTTGCGGGGTTTGAGAACCCCCACGATGTGATCGCCAATATGTATGCCAATCATGCCCATAACGATCTGCTCGAAATCTGGCTCGAGTCCGGGATCATGGGGCCAGCGCTCGCGTTGGCGTTCCTGCTCTGGCTGGCCCGGATGGGGTTCGTCGCGTGGCGTAAGACGCCGCGACAAATTTCGGCGTTCGACGCGGCCTTGGTGCACGCCGGGTTTATGGCCGCTGTGCTGCTGAGCGTGCATTCGCTGGTGGATTATCCGTTGCGGACGAGCGCGCTGATGGGGGTGATGGCTTTTTGCTGTGCGCTACTTATTGCGCCACCGGTTGAAGATACGGTTAGATTTGAGGCGGCCGAACCCAAGCGCCGTAAGGAACATTTGTCACGCGGTGAGCCAGTGGGGCGACTTGCGCCGCATTTCGGTGGTGCGCCAGCCAGGACGGCGCCTGAGGCGGCGTCATCTGCTGAGA
>JANOVN010000135.1:0-2263 GCA_031417455.1 Hyphomicrobiaceae bacterium
CTTGGTGTGAACAATCCTACTGCACCAACACCGAAACAAACGCCCGTCACTGAGCCCACGAGCGCTCTACGTATGCCTCAGTGGTTACGATTGTGCAGGTCGTCCCACGCATTTGCTCCTCCAATCCGCGGGAAAGGGCCAACACAACAGCATCGTGTCAACTGCTGCCACCCTCTGTTGTGGAACAAAGCGACGAGACAAGCGTTTGATCAGAGTAGCCTCAAGAGCCGCGGGACGACGTGCGCATGACGATTGTCATCGCACAGAAGTCGTCATCGCGCTAACAGGCTGGAGGCAGTCCATGAAAGCGCTGGAATACCTCGGCCAACAGGAGAAGGCGCTTGAAGAGCGCCGTGGACTATTCCGCAGTCGGCCGTGGTGAACCGGCGCAACATCTTGATCGGTGTCGGTGCGCTAGCGGTCGCCAGCGTCGGCGGCGCCTATCTCGGCCTGCGGCAGATGGGTTCGATGGAGGAATACAATGCTTCGGTCGCAGCGACGCGCAGCGCGCTGGCGCAGCAACCCGAACTGCGCGATCTCATCCGTTACGCGACGCTTGCCGCAAACGGACACAACACGCAGCCGTGGCGCTTCCAGGTAGGTGAGAACCAAATCAACATCCTGCCTGATTTCGCCAGACGCACGCCCATCGTCGATCTCGACGACCATCATATTTTTGTGAGCCTTGGCGCAGCGGCGGAAAATCTAGCCCTTGCATGCACAGCGCGCCAACGCTCGGGCGAAACTCACTTCAGCGCCGCCGACGAAGGCTCCCTTGCATTTAAATTCGGCGAGGCAAGAGCACCGGAACCCGCACTGTTCGATGCGATCACGCGACGACAATCCACGCGTGCCAATTACGATGGTCGCATAGTTGCGGCAGAAGATCTACGAATCCTAGCCAAAGCAGCCGAAACACCGGGCGTCGATCTCGTCTTGATCACAGACCGGTCACAGATGGATCGCGCACGCGACCTTGTGCTGGCAGGTAACAGCGCGCAACTGGCCGACCCAGCCTTTATACGCGAACTCAAATCGTGGATCCGTTTTAGTCCGCATCACGCCATGGCAACAGGCGACGGCCTATTCGCCGCTGCAAGCGGCAATCCCGCGCTGCCCGAGTGGCTCGGGCCGGCGCTATTCGCCATGGTGTTCAAGGCCGATACTGACAATGACAAATACGCGCGGCAAATTCAGTCGTCGGCTGGATTGGCCGTCTTCGTGTCCGAGCGCGAGGACAAAGAGCACTGGGTGCGCACCGGACGCGCCTGTCAGCGCTTCGCACTCCAAGCGACGGCGCTTGGTCTCAAGCACGCCTTTATCAATCAGCCGGTTGAAGTCGCAAATTTGCGGCCAGCCCTGGCGGCTCTTGTCGGGCTGCCCGGTCGACGCCCGGACATCGTGATGCGCTTCGGGTATGGAACGGCACTGCCCTCCTCCGCGCGCAGGTCCGTAGATGAGGTCCTGGCATGATGTTCGATCCGCCCTTCACTATCGCGCAATTCTTCGCAGTGTTCGCCGATTACAATTCCGCGATTTGGCCACTACAGATCATCGCCTATGGGCTCGGCATTCTGGCTATCCTCGCTTTGTGGCTGAGGGGGACGATCGTAAACCACGCCATCCTTGCAGTGCTCGCACTCATGTGGGCGTTGAACGGTATTGGGTATCACTTCTTTTTCTTTGCCGAGATCAATCCGATCGCCAAGGGTTTCGCTGCAGTATTCCTTCTGCAATCAGTTCTGCTCACCGCGTCCATACTGATCCCGAACGATCTCCGCTTCGAGGTTCAGGACGATTTCAGATCTAAGGCTGGTTTGTCGTTCCTTGTCTATGCGCTGTTCACCTATGCACTTCTCGGATATTTTGCGGGCCGCGGACTGATGGCAGGACCGATGTTCGGCGTCGCGCCATGTCCCACAACGATATTCACAATTGGCATGCTCATTCTGGCACGTGGCAGGTTCGTGGTGTGGTTGTCGATCATCCCGATCCTGTGGTCACTCGTTGGCCTTGCTGCTGCCATGCAACTTGGCATCCCCGAGGACTTTGGACTTCCTGTTGCAGGCGCCACGCTGTTCATTGTTCTTTGGGTTCCAGCCTTGTGGCGTGAGCGTGACCGAGAAATGTCGGGGGCAACAACTGACGCAGTGGACGCGCAGGCCTCACTGTGAGAAGCACCGGAAGGCTGCGAGAAACCCACGACAGCAGTTCACCAATGTCGCCGCGCCCACACGGACGCCGACGCTTGGCGTCACGCTCG
>JANOVN010000136.1:0-10341 GCA_031417455.1 Hyphomicrobiaceae bacterium
CACGCCGCTTGCTGTCGCAAAACCGGTCAAAGCGCTTGCCGATAAGCCGGTGGCTCCGCCGATGGCGATGGCACCTGCGGCCGTCGCCTGCGCGCCGCCACCCGTCGCTACCGATCCTGCGCCGGT
This sequence comes from Hyphomicrobiaceae bacterium, assembly GCA_031417455.1. Classification (GTDB taxonomy): domain Bacteria; phylum Pseudomonadota; class Alphaproteobacteria; order Rhizobiales; family Hyphomicrobiaceae; genus JANXVY01. The sequence continues at coordinate 127 of JANOVN010000136.1, forward strand.
CGCTGCTGCATATGAGCCGGTTGTCGTTGCGTAAAATCCTGTGGATGTGGAGCCTTCGCCAATTGCAATCGCGCCGTCAACCGTCGTCTTGGCATTGAGGCCGATCGCGACCTGCGAAGAAGCGTTCACCGTGTCGACGCCCGTGCTGGTGGCGCTGGCGTTGCCGCCGATGGCGATGTTGCCGCTTTCAATCACGCCCGGCGAAATGATTTTGCCGGTCACGTTAGCGCCTGCGCCAATCGCGATGCCTTGCTGGTCGTTCGTCGACGACGACGTATTGCCAATCGCCACCGAGCCAGTGCCTGCTTGGTAGCCAAAAGAGGACGCAACGGTGGCAAGACTGCCGATGGCGATGCTGTCGGTGGCGCCAGCCGCGACAGCAGCCTTGTAGCCGCCGACATACGAGTTTGCCGCAGCAGCCGTTGCTGACACGCCCAACGCCACAGAGTTTGCGCCGCTGGCCGTCGAAGCCGTTGCGTCGGTCAGATTGCCTGCCGCGCCGTTCTGGCCGCCGCCGATGGCGATGGCGTTTGCGCCGGTCGCCTTGGTCGAGTTACCCAGTGCAATAGCGTTGAGGCCAGTGGCTTGCGTGGTGTTGCCCATCGCGATCGAGAAGTTGCCCGAAGCGGTGGTCTGACGGCCCATAGCGATAGCGGTACCGCCGCTTGCATTGTTGATGACGCCGATGGCGATCGACGAGGACGCGCTCGCCGTGTTGGCGTAACCAATGCCGGTCGAGTAAGCGCCGGTTGCGTAGTTCACGTTGCCGAGCGCTACGCCCATGCTGGAGTTGTTCACGCCCGCGATGTTGCCGGTGCCGACGGTGACGCCGCCGCCATATGCGGTCGACAAACCGACCACCACGGCCTGTGCCGTTTGACCGGCCGTGCCGTCGGGCAGCGTGAGGTTGGCCGCGCCGCCGATCCGGTCGAGGATACCTTCGTTGGTAATGTTGATCAGGGCCGTGCCGCCGCCGATCACGAACTGCGCGCTCGCCGGTGTTGCACCAAATACCGCCACCATGGTCATTGCCGCGCCGATGGCAACGCCGAGAGCTTTGTCCTTCCTAAGGTAGCCGCGCACCGCGTTGCGGAGCGACTGGTTGAAGCGGCGCTGCTGGGCGCGGGTGCGCACCACTTTGGCGATGATGGTCTGGGGAAATGTTGCTTTGGCGTTGAGCATGTTCATGGCGATGGGTGTCCCAATTTTGTGCCCGCGGGCGTTGATTTGTTATTTTGTGAGGGGATTGAACGCGGTCACACGCCTGGACAATCTAAAATTGTAGCTAGTCATACGATCCCCCGGAAATATCACAATTTACGGTTGCTAGCTGTATCGCTGATTTGCTCATGAACCGTAAACGTGCAACTCAAGATTGTTATCAACATCTTTGATTTTGTTGCCAAAATGGCACGTTTTGGAGCCGAAACCTGATCAATGCGCATCAAATGCCGCTACAGGCGCCAGCTCATTGGAAACTTTTGCAATCTATGGTGGTTTGAACGCGACTCATATTAAGCAGTGGAAATACGCAATCTCAGATTGCCACACGTGCGTGCGTCCGTGGTTTGCCTAGCGTCCATTTCATCAATTTCTCGACTGGAGAGCACCATGTTCAAGACCGCCAACGCCGCCCCGAACCCGAGCGCCAAACCCTTTCTCGCCGCGCTCGGAGTCGGGCTCCTCGCCTTGGTTGTGACCAGCGCGGATTTCATCACCAGCGCCGTTGCTCAGGGCTGGGGTGAAAAGACCACGACCGAAAAGCCCAAGCCTGCCGCTAAAAAAGAAGCCGCCCCCGCCAAGGTAGAACCTGCCAAATCTGCCGAAGCAAAGCCGGTTGATTTCCAGACGATGGATCAGCTGCAAAAAGCCGGCGTTAAGCGCTGCCTCCAGCTTGCCCAGGCCGTCGGCCAAGCCACGATGGTCGGCACCAGCGAGTATGCCGCCGCCTCGACCTGGCACTCCAAACAGCCCGATCAGCGCTTTTCGGTGTCCATGATCGGCCAGAAGTTCGGCTCGGGCGATTCCACGATCCACAACGGCGTCAGCGGCGTGTTCTCCAGCCCGACCGCCGAAGGCAAATGCGACGCCGCCGCCGTGCAGATCATTCCGACCAGCGAGCCATGCTCCAAGACCCAGGCGCAGATCCTCGAAAAGGGCAAATCGCTCGGCAACCTCGCCGGCGTGCCGCTGCTACAGAATGCCGCCAGCGCCCAGGTCATGTTGATCCCCGCCGCCAACAACACCTGCGTCCTCGTCGCGCTGAGCACCGTTTATACGGAGTAAGTGGCAGGCGCGGCTCACGGGCTTCGCGCCAGGCTGCCCCACCTACCCCGCGCACGGTGGGCTACCGCCCACACCCGTTTGGGGGAACGTGTTCCCCCAAACCCCCTCCCTGTTTTTGGACTTAAGAAAAAACGGCAGGCGAAGTCGCCCAACAAAAAAGGCTCCCAAACGGGAGCCTTTTTCAGTTCAGGGATGGTCGGAGCCTTCAGCCGACGATTTCGCTCAGCGCGAAGTTCATGGCGATTTCGCGAGCGGCGGCTTCGGCGCTGTCAGAGCCATGAGACGAATTTTCGCCCTTCGAGACGGCGAACAGCTTGCGAATCGTGCCGTCCTTGGCTTCCTTGGGGTCGGTCGCGCCCATGACTTCGCGATACTTGGCAATCGCGCCTTCGCCTTCAAGAACCTGAACCACAATCGGGCCCGAGGTCATGAAGTCCACGAGTTCGCCATAAAACGGGCGGGCGGCGTGTTCGGCATAGAACGCCTGAGCCTGGGCCTTGGTCCAGCGAACGCGCTTCTGGGCGACAATGCGAAGGTCGGCCTTCTCGATGACCGCGTTTACTGCGCCGGTGAGATTGCGTGCGGTGGCGTCAGGTTTTAGAATGGAAAATGTGCGTTCGATCGACATGGCTCTCTCTTGCGTTGCATTAATTTGGTTTGCGGCGCGATATAGCGCGTCAAGGCCGCTGCCAGCAAGCGCGCCGTTGTCTCAATGGCGGCGGAATATGTGGCGCACTTATTGTTGCGGGGCCCTTAGCGCCAGCTGCAAGTATGATATTCATACGCAGCACGTAGGATTTGCCGTGCAATCGCCGGGTTTGTACTCTCTTGGTAGCTAAGGCTAATAAGCATGACAGAAGCGAGTGTGGGGTTGGTATGACGGGACAAGACGCGAGCCAGTGGTATATCGCGCGCGACGGCAAGCAGACCGGACCCATTTCTGACGCCGAAATTAACGCTATCGCTCAGCATGGCTATTTTCGGGCCGCCGATCTGGTGTGGAAGCCTGGATTTCCAGAGTGGCGTCCAGCTCTCACCGTTTTCAAACCCGCCGCGCCCGACAGTGTTGCGGCGTCGCGGCCAACTGGGCCGTCGCCCGCCAGTGCCGTTCCAGCGCCCCGTGAGCTTGGCCAACGTGAGCCTAGTCAACGTGATCCCGGCCAACGCCAACCCGAACCTCGCGCGTCGGCATCGCCGCAATTTACGCCTGCACCTCAAGCACTTGCACCTCAAGCGCCTGCTGCGCTGGTGCGGCAGCCGTCCCCACAGCCGTCCCCACAGCCAGCCCAAGGCCAGCAACCCAGTCAGCTCGGGTCTGGTCAATTGGGCCCGGCGCCGTTTTCGAACCGCCCTGTCCAGCCAGAGCCCGCCAAGCTGCCCGTCGCTCCGCCGTACCGGGGCGAGTCGACGCAACGCCCGGTGACAGCGCCACCCGCCGCGCACGCCACAGATCAACGCGTCCCAACTCAACGACCCATGTCGCGGGAAACGACGCAGCCTTCGCGCCGCGCTGTCACGCCTGTCGATACCGGCGCGGAATTTGATCCTTCACTACCGCGCCGTTCTCATCGCGGGGCCATTGCCGCACTCTCCATCGTGGGGCTTGCCGCCGTGGGCGCTATCTGGGTTGCAGCCTATCCCGGTGCGATCGAGGGTCTGCCCAATTTGAAGGCTATAACTGCCAATGTGGCGTCGGGCACGAGCAACACATCGTCCCTGGAGGCCCGTTGGCAGCAGACCGCGCATTGGCCCGTGATCAAACGCGAGTTCCCCGACTGGTATGGCGAACGGCTGCGCGAGGCAACGAAACTTGCCAGCGAAAATAAACCTGAAGACGAAATCAACAAGACGCTCGTCGATCAGATGATTTCGCTGCGGCGGCAGAATGCGGGTGCAGCGCTTTCGGCGAGCACGCCCAAGCTTCGCGCGCTGGCCTCAGCGTTCCTCGAAAATCTGCGTCAGTTAAAGGCGCAAAGTACTACGGCGTGCTTCAACTTCATTTCGCAGGGCGAAAGCACGCCCGGCGTCGTCGACCAGTTCCAGGTGACCGATGGCACCAAATCGTCCATGCAGCTCCAAGTCGCCGCCGTCTTCGACGCCATCGGCGAAGGCCGCAAAACGCCGGTGACGCATGAAAAGCCGATCAAGACCGACTACGACGCTCTCATGGAACAACTGTCCAAGCTGGGCTGGTCGCAAACCGATGTCGCGACCTTCGCCGATCCCAAGGCGCTGGCGCGTGCCGAACCCGCCCGCGTCTGCCAGATGGTTCAAGACTGGTTCGTGGCCCACATCTCCATCACCGACGAAGGCACGCAGGAACGCCTGCTCGGCGAGACCCTGCGTCCGGTCGTGAGCGGCTAATCATGTTGCAGACCATCATCAAAGTTGCGCTGACAAGTGTACTTGTCGTGGCCATCGCCGAAGCGGGCAAACGCAGCGTGTTGCTGGCGTCGATCCTGGCGTCGCTACCGCTCACGTCGGTACTGGCATTCGTATGGCTCTATGCGGACACAGGCGATACCGAGAAGGTCGCGGCCTTGTCGACGGGCATCTTCTGGCTAGTACTGCCATCGCTCATTCTCTTCGTCGCCCTGCCGTTGCTGCTGCGGGCAGGCGTGGGGTTTGTGCCGTCTCTGGCCGTTTCAATCGCCCTCACTGCGGGCGGGTACGCGCTGATGCTCGCTATTCTCGGCCGGTTTGGCGTCGAGATTTGAAGCTACGCAGACATAAAACTTGTGACTGCACGCATGACTTTAGGCGCGTGCAAAATATCGCGATGCCCCAATGATTTCAGCGGTACAAATCGACAATTTGGCAGCGCCCGATATTTCAGCCCTTGTTCGTAAGGCACCTCCCGGTCATCTTTGCTATGCAGGACGAGCATCGGGCGGTTAATCCTGGAAAAATATTTTGACCCGGTAAAATCGTCCAACGGGCAATCGCATAAGCGTTCCAGGACAGCTTCGAAACCGCGCTGCGCTTTCGAATTCAAACCGATTGCTGCGCCGAAATTTCTGACGATGTCAGCCGACGTGTTGGGAGCGGCGATCAACACAATCTTGTTGACGTCAAAGCGCGATGGCATCGTTGGAGTAATATCCAGTGCCAAGCCGGTAACTGGCCCTCCAAAACTGTGAGCGACAATGCCATAAACGGCCGGAAATTGACTAGCCACGGCCTGCAGAGCGGATGCGCACTGGCGAAAATTTGTGGTGTGCCCTGTCGATTTCCCGTGTGCGGGAAGATCAAAACACACGACATCGAAGCCAATTGCGCGTAGCGGTTCCACGAATCCGAGCATGTAACGGGCCTCGCCGGTCCAGCCGTGGACGAGAATGATGGTTCCTCGCCGTGCGGTGGGGGCGCTTCCACGAAACAGGTAAGTCTGCACCTCGCCGCCGCTGTAGCGGACGCGGCTGGCAGTGGCTGTCGCCAACATTCTGCCAGCTGAGTTTGCCAACGACTTCTGCTCGTCACTCAGACCGGCAGCGGCGCGCGGCTTGCAGAATAACAAGAACGCCAGATCAGCGGCGAGCGCTGGCGCCAGTGTGCTTGCGGTCGAGACGATTGACTTAGCAACCCCCGTTGCGAACGTACTTTCCATCGGGATTGGCCTCATTTTGCATTGGCTAGCTCAGTTGGCGGGCTTTCAATAACCGGCCGCTTGCTTCAAAGTTCCACCCGCGACCCGCTTCTCCGCTCACCCGCGACCCGCTTCTCCGCTCACCCGCGACCCGCTTTCCCGCTCACCCGCGACCCGCTTTCCCGCTCACCCGCGACCCTTGCACCCGTGACAAGCCGTGCGGCACCCGTTATCCCCTCGCCTCATGCTTCAATTGAACGACATCACCTATCGCATCGAGGGGCGGCCGATCCTGGACGGGGCGACCGCCAACATTCCCGCTGGCCACAAGGTCGGGCTTGTCGGCCGCAATGGGGCTGGCAAGACCACACTGCTGCGCCTCATCATGGGGGAGATTGCGCCCGATACCGGGTCTGTGCAGATCCCGCGCAGTAAGCGGCTGGGCCATGTCGCGCAGGAAGCGCCGGGCGGCGATGCCACGCTTATCGAGTGGGTGCTGGCGGCCGACACCGAGCGCGCCAGCCTACTCGCCGAAGCTGAAACCGCGACCGACCCGCACCGCATTTCCGACATCCATTTGCGCCTCACCGACATGGGTGCGCATTCGGCTCCCTCGCGCGCGGCGCAGATTTTGTCCGGCCTGGGGTTTGACGACGATGCACAGCAGCGGCCCTGCTCGTCGTTTTCGGGCGGGTGGCGGATGCGCGTCGCGCTGGCGTCCGTGCTGTTTTTAGAGCCTGAGATTCTGCTGCTCGACGAGCCGACCAACTATCTCGATCTTGAAGGAACGCTATGGCTTGAGAGCTACCTCAAGGCCTACCCGTACACCGTCGTCATCGTCAGTCACGACCGCGATCTGCTCAACCGCGCCGTGTCGTCGATCCTGCATCTGGATCGCGGCAAGCTCACCTTGTACGCGGGCGGCTACGACGATTTCGAGGACATGCGCGCCGAGAAGATCGGCCAAGACCTCAAGATGAAGAAGAAGCAGGACGACGAGCGCAAGCGCATCCAGGCGTTCATCGACCGGTTCAAAGCCAAAGCCACCAAAGCCTCGCAGGCGCAGAGCCGCGTCAAGCTATTGGCCAAGATGAAGCCGATCAACGCGCAGATCGAGGATCGCGTGATGGGGTTCTCGCTGCCCAATCCACCCAAGATGCTTGCTTCGCCGTTGATCCGGATGGAAGACGCGGTTGCGGGGTATTCGCCCGAAGCGCCGATCTTACGCAACCTCAACCTGCGCATCGACCAGGACGACCGCATTGCGCTGCTGGGTCAAAACGGCAACGGCAAGTCCACTTTCGCCAAGTTGATCGCTGGCCGGCTTGCGCCACTCTCGGGCAAAGTCTGGGGCGTGCAAAAGGTCGAGGTCGGCTACTTCGCCCAGCATCAATTGGACGACCTCAACGAAGACGCGACGCCCTACGACTACATCGTCAAACTGATGCCCGACGCCACCGAAGCGCAAAAGCGCGCCAAGCTCGGCACGTTCGGCTTTTCCATCGACAAAGCCGACACCAAGTGTTCGAAGCTATCGGGCGGCGAGAAGGCACGCCTGTTGCTCGCGCTCACCGCGTTCCATGCGCCGCACCTGCTGATCCTTGACGAACCGACCAACCATCTCGACGTCGACAGCCGCGAAGCGCTCATCCAGGCGCTGGCCGAATACCAGGGCGCGGTCATTCTTATTTCGCACGACCGCCATCTCGTGGAGGCATCGGCTGACAGGCTGTGGATCGTCAAGGACGGCACGGTGCGCAACTACGATGGCGACATGGACGACTACCGCACGCAACTGCTCGCCGAGCGCGGCAATAAAACCAAGGCGCAAGCCTCGTCCGAGACGGTGATCGATTCCCGCGCCTTACTGCGTCAAGCCGCCGCCGCGCGCCGTGCCGAACTTGCGCCCTTGAAAAAGACCATGCAAGCGGCGGAAAAGGTGGTCGAGAAGCTGACCGCCGACGTGGCCAAGTTGGACGCTACCCTCGCCGACCCCGCCCTCTACGCCGATGACCCTGCAAAGGCGAAACAGCTTTCCATGGATCGCGGACTATTGGCAAAAAAGCTCAACGAGGCCGAAGACACCTGGCTCACCGCCACCGACGCCTACGACACCGCGGCTGGCGAGAGCGAGATGGCGTAGGCTCATAGCGCGGATAGTTGTCGTGGGTAGCCGCCGTCGATGCCCCGCATCGCTTGCGATGAAGCCGCCATGACGGAAGGGGAGGGGCTGATGAAATATTGGATCGGCGTAATTTTATTCCATAACCCCTCCCCTGTCGTCATGGCCGCGAAGGCGGCCACCCACGACAAGTTTCAACATGCTCTGCTTGCGTTATAGAATTCGGACAGGTCCGCTTGCTGTCGATGAGGAAAACGCATGGCCGATTGGCGGACGAAAACGCCTTGTGTTTACCTGATGGCGAGCAAGCGTGACGGCATTCTCTATATTGGCGTGACAAGCTCGCTGGCTGATCGTGTTTCTGCTCACAAGCAGGGTCTATTCGAGGGCTTTACGAAGAAGCACGGTATCCACACGCTCGTTTATTACGAGATGCACGAAACAATGGAACTGGCGATCCAGCGCGAATCACGCCTCAAGAAATGGAAGCGCGCTTGGAAGGTTCGATTGATCCAAGAGATGAATCCGGAGTGGGTCGATTTGTATGATGAGAAACTGGGGGCAATCGTCGATGGACCAGCGGACGTTTCTAGAATGGGTTTAAGTTAAGAGCGCGCGCCCGCTCATAGTTGTCGTGGGTGGCCGCCGTCGATGCCTCGCATCGCATGCGATGACGCGGCCATGACGAAAGGGGAGGGGATGTTTTCAAATCAACTACCTCCCTGCCACTTGCTCGTCTGCACGCGGCCAAAGAGCGCTTAGGGCAACCTGTATTGGACCACATGCGTTTCTCATGTTGCAGCGCAAGCGCGCCTAGGTTAACTGCCGATCCTCACATTCCGATGCTTGCGAAAGGCACCATGAAAATCGTCTGCGGCATCGACTTTGGCACTTCCAACTCGACCATCGCCATCGTGCGCAATGGCAAGACCGAGCTCGTCCCCGTCGAGGACGATCACACGACCATTCCGAGCGCGATCTTCTATCCAGCCGACGGCGATGCCCCCCTTTATGGCCGCGCCGCCATCCGCGCCTACACTGACAGCGATCCCGGTCGCCTCATGCGTTCGCTCAAATCCATTCTCGGGTCGGACCTCATTACCGAAAGGACCGCCGTGGGCGGGCGCTACGTCACGTTCGAGGACATTCTTGTCGGCTTCCTGCGCCACCTCAAAGCCAAGGCCGAAGCCTTCGCCCGCACGCCGATCACTGACGTCGTCATGGGCCGTCCGGTCCATTTCGTCGATGACAACGACGCGGTTGATTTGCGCGCTCAGGCCAAGCTCGGCGACATCGCGCGGCAAGCGGGGTTCACAGGAATTGCGTTCCAGTTCGAGCCCATCGCCGCCGCGCTCTCCTTTGAGCACACACTTGACCAGCGCGAACTCGTCTTCATCGCCGACATCGGCGGCGGCACCGCCGACTTCTCCATCGTCGAGGTTGGCCCCGACCGCCGCGCCAAGGCCGACCGCTCGTCCGACATTCTCGCCAACGGCGGCATCCGCGTCGGCGGCACTAATCTCGACATGCGGCTGTCCATGTCCGCGATCATGCCGCATTTGGGATCGCGTTCGCTCACCAAAAAAGGCCGCGACCTGCCGCGCTGGCCGTTCGTCGATCTGGCCACCTGGCACCGCATCCACGCCATCGCGACGCCCGCCAACTTGATGACGTTGAAGCAGATCCTGGCTGACTGCCAAGACCCGGACCTGTTTGCGCGCTACATCGATGTCATCACCCGCCATCGCGGCCACCTGATCGCCGCCGCCGTCGAGCAGGCAAAAATAGATCTTTCGACGAGGGCCGAAGTCGACATTGATTTGCGCGCCGTCGTGCCGCGCTTGTCGGTTCATACCGACGCTGCCGCCTTCGAGCACGCAATTACCGATGAACTTGAGCGATTGGCGGCCACCGTGCTGGCCACGCTGAAAGCATCCGGCCGCCGCGACACCGCCATTACCACGATCTTTCTAACCGGGGGTACCTCTGCCGTGCCCGCCGTCAAGCGCGTCATGACCAGCCTGTTACCCCGCGCCAGAGCCAAAGAGGGCGATCTGTTCAACTCCGTCGGGTTTGGCCTCGCACTGGAAGCTAAGCGGCGGTTCGCGCCAGTGGCTGCGGTGTGACGTGACGGGGGGGGGGGGGGGGGGGGAGGGACCCCACACAAAGGTCAAAGAAAGATGAATAAAAAAAACGCCCCACAACAAAAAAAAGTTAAAAA
>JANOVN010000137.1:0-2031 GCA_031417455.1 Hyphomicrobiaceae bacterium
TTAACCTTGGTAGGCTTGTTCGTGTCGTGATAGCCCGCCCCGCACTTCGCGCACGAAAAGCGCCCGGAAATCCGGTCAACCAGCGCGCTGTCGTCAACCCGAAGCTCGACCACCGCGTCCAACTTGGTCTTTCGCTTGGTCAGCAATTTATCGAGAGCCGCCGCCTGAGCGAGCGTGCGCGGAAATCCATCGAGAATGAACCCCTTCGCGCAATCAGGCTGAGCGATCCTGTCGGCGATGATGGCAATCACGATGTCGTCCGAAACCAGCCCACCTGACTTCATAACCGCATCGGCCTGACGGCCCACTTCGGTCCCAGCCTTCACGGCCTCGCGCAGCATACTGCCCGTCGAAAGCTGCACCAGCCCGTGCGCTGCCACTAAAGCCTCAGCCTGGGTACCCTTGCCCGCGCCTGGCGGACCCAAAAGAATCAAGTTCAACGACGCCCCCCACGAGCAGTAGAACCGCGCAATTTCGACTTTTTAATCAGACCTTGATACTGATGCGCCAGAAGGTGGCTTTGGACTTGCGAAACCGTATCCATCGTCACGCTAACCGCGATAAGCAGCGAGGTTCCGCCGAAGTAGAACGGAACCGCCGCCTGCGAAATGAGTATTTCTGGCAGAACGCACACCGCTGCTAGATAGAGCGCACCTACGACCGTGATACGAGTCAACACATAGTCGATGTATTCAGCAGTCTTCTGGCCCGGCCGAATACCCGGCAGGAAGCCGTTGTACTTACGCAGATTGTCCGCCGTCTCGACCGGGTTGAACACGACGGCCGTATAAAAGAACGCGAAGAACATGATCAGTCCCACGTAGATCAGCATATGCCACAGCTGACCTGGACCAAGTGCCGCCGCAATCGTGCTCCAGTCCGGGACCCAGTTCGCAACCGCCGACGGCAGATACGTATTGACCCAGCCCTGGCCCTGACTCCCGCTCGCAAACTGCGCGATGGTGGCTGGCAGCAACAGCAGCGACGAGGCAAAAATCGGCGGAATGACGCCCGACGAGTTGAGCTTGAGCGGCAAGTGCGAGCTTTCGCCCTTCGCCAGCAACTGCCCGGTCTGGCGTTTGGGATACTCGATCCGCAACCGGCGCTGCGCACGCTCGATGAACACAATCGCTGCGACCACGAACACCATCAGCGCAAGCAACGCCAGCAGCAATGGCGTCTGGAGCGCACCCGTGCGGGCCGCTTCAAACAGGTTGGCGATCGTGATCGGCAAGCCTGCAACGATGCCGGAGAAAATAATCAGCGACGTTCCGTTGCCGATGCCGCGCTGCGTGATTTGTTCGCCCAGCCACATCAGGAACATCGTACCGCCGACCAGCGTGACAACGGTCGACGCCACGAAAAACGGCCCAGGCTGCATGACAACGGGTCCAACTTGACTCGTCTGCCCTTCAAGGCTCACCGCAATACCGAAGGCTTGCGCCGTCGCCAGCGCCACAGTCAGATAGCGGGTGTATTGGTTGATTTGTTTGCGGCCGGACTCGCCCTCTTTCTTGAGGGTCTCGAGCGACGGGATCACCGACGTCATCAACTGCATGATGATCGACGCCGAGATGTACGGCATGATGTTCAGCGCGAAAATGGCCATTCGCTCCACGGCACCGCCGGAGAACGTGTTGAACATGCCAAGAATACCGCTCGCGCTGACCTTGAAGTTAGCCGCAAAAGCTTCCGGATTGATGCCCGGGATCGGAATGAATGTGCCGAACCTATAGATCAGCAGCGCGCCCAGTGTGAACCAGATGCGCTGCTGAAGGGCCTTGGCCTTGGAGAAAGTGCCAAAGTTCAGATTCTTGGCCAGCTGTTCGGCTGCGGACGCCATAGTCGCTCCCTATAAGATGGGGCCAGGCGCTCTTAGGCGTCAGCCTTCACTTCTGCCTGAGGCATATCGACCTTGCCGCCTGCAGCTTCAATAGAGGCAATAGCGCCTTTTGAAGCGTGGTGGACTTTGAAGGTCACTTTCTTGGCAGTGAAGCCCATGCCGATGAGGCGAACGCCGTCGAGAGCGCG
>JANOVN010000138.1:0-3528 GCA_031417455.1 Hyphomicrobiaceae bacterium
CGACGGCCTTCATCAGGCCGATGTTGCCTTCCTGAATGAGATCGAGGAACTGCAGGCCGCGATTGGTGTACTTTTTCGCAATGGAGATGACCAGACGCAGGTTGGCCTCGACCATTTCCTTCTTGGCCTGCCGGGCTTCGCGCTCACCCTTCTGCACGGCTTTCACGATGCGCCGGAATTCCGGAATTTCGAGGCCGGTTTCGGTCGCGAGTTCACGGATCTCGGTGCGGATGCCCTCGATCTGCGGGCGCTCGTGCTTGATGAAGTTGACCCAGGCCTTGCGGCCACACGACGACATCCGATCGACCCAGGTCTGGTCGAGTTCGTTGCCGTAGTATTCGTCCATGAATTCCTGACGCGACGCGCCATAGCTGTCGGCCAGACGCATCAGCCGACCTTCAAGGCTGACGAGGCGCTTGTTGATTGAATAGAGCTGCTCGACGAGGCTTTCGATACGGTTGTTGTTGAGCGAAAGGCTCTTCACGTCGACGATGATTTCTTCGCGCAACTTGTCGTAGGCTTTTTGTTGCTGGCGCGTGCCCTGTTCGCCCACCACCTGCTGTTCGAGCTTCTTATCTTGCTGCTTGCGCAGCTTCTTGTAAGACGCGGCGATGTTGTCGAAAGTCTCCAGCACCTTGGGCTTCAGTTCGGCTTCCATCGCAGCCAGCGACAGCGCGTTTTCAAACTCTTCATCGTCGTCGATGTCGCCTTCCGGAGCGCCCGACGGTGGCAACGGAATTTCGGCCTGCGGCAAGCCTTCCGCGTTCAGCGGCGGCTGAGCCTTGGCTTCTGGACCTTCATACGTTGCTTCCAGGTCGATGATGTCGCGCAGCAAGATCTTGGCGTCGTTCAACTCGTCGCGCCAGATGATGATCGCTTGGAACGTCAGCGGGCTTTCGCACAGTCCGGCAATCATCGCTTCGCGCCCCGCCTCGATGCGCTTGGCAATTGCGATTTCACCTTCGCGCGACAGCAGTTCGACCGAACCCATTTCGCGCAAGTACATGCGCACCGGGTCGTCGGTGCGGTCGGTCGGCTCGGACTTCGTGCTGGTCTTGGTTGGCAGGTTTTGCGGTGCCAGCGCGCGGCTCTCCTCGGCCTCTTCGACTACTTCTTCAACGGCTTCCTCTTCGTCGCCGTCTTCCGACTCGACGACGGTGATGCCCATGTCGGACAACATAGCCATCGTGTCTTCGATCTGCTCTGAGGTCACTTCCTCAGACGGTAGAACAGCATTCAACTGATCGATGGTGACATAACCGGCAGCCTTGCCGGCTTTGATGAGCTTTTTGACGGCCGCATCCGACAAATCCAAAAGCGGACTATCGGCAGCGTCGCCACCGCCAGCGGCCCCGCCAGCACCGGCCACTGCCGGAGCTTCTTCTTCTTTTTTTGCAGACGATTGAGATGCACGTGCCAAGGGCGGAACTCCCGCTAAATGATGAGGTCTGATTGTGAAGCCGAACGAACGCGGCTTAAGAATATTGATTGGTATGACAGCTATGGCAGTCGTGGCGGAGTGCCTGAACTGGGCAGTCCACTTGGAGGCAACAGGTCTGCTCTCATATCTATCCCGTATAAGATCCAGCTTATTCGCGATAGATATCCGCGCGCGGGGTTGGTGGGGCGGCCGCGCGCAAAGCAAAGTGAAAACCGGTCCGGCACCGAAAAAATACCAAGTGCCAGCTTTCGCCGGACCGGTATCAGCATGAGGCTAGCCAATGGATTCATCGCTCGTGTTCTCGTGTTGCGATTCCAACGCCAGTCGCTGCTGCAATTCGACGATGGTCCCGAAGACTTCGGAACTGGGATCATCATGCCAGGCCTGTTCTGCTGCTTCCAAAGACCGGCGCAATCCCAGCGTCCTTTGATGGAGGGCGCAGGCATGCAACCAGCCTTCTTCGACTGTATTCCTGTCAGATGAGACCTCGGCGAAGCGATCCCGTCGGTGCGTGGCCATTTGCTCAATCGCAACCAAGGTGCTAGCGAACCCTCCCGATTGGAGGTGGTATCGTAATTCAATAGTGTCAAGCGTTTTTTCGCTCGCATGCGCAGAAAGTAACCCTTCACGCAGTTTTAGCAACGCTTCCGAGGTCAGAGGCAATTCCGCTAAAGCCTCGGCATGATCGCCGATCAACCAGGGGTGATTGATCGCCGCCCGCAGCAATAATGCCTCTCGCTGCGGCACAACGACCGTGCTGGACACCGCCAATGCACTATTGCGCAAGCTGCTGCTGGCCTGGGCTGGTCCGACCTCTTTTTTGCCGTTCCATTTGCCCCCGCCGGCGCGCGGATTGCCCTTCCAGGTTGATTTGCCCTGAGCTGCTCCCCCCGCCGAGCCGACATACGTGCCGCCGCCCCCGCCAGCCGAGCGCATGGCCTGAAACAGCCGCCCCCGGATATCGCGCTCGTAGTGCCCGCGCACGGCGGGATCCATGATCCCCGCAACGAGTTCCTTCAACCGCTGTTCGAGCTTTGCCCGCCGCTCCGGCGTCGACGTATCCCCCGCGGCCGTTTCGCGCTCAAACAGCACATCCACCAGTGGCCGCGCGGCCTTCAAAATCGCGGCCATTGCATCCGCCCCGCGCTGACGCACGAGATCGTCGGGATCAAGCCCGTCCGGTAAAAACGCAAACGACACGCTGTAGCCCGGCTTCAAATGCGGCAGCACCGTATCGATGGCCCGGAACGCAGCCTTCCGCCCCGCGCTGTCGCCGTCAAAACACAACGTCGGCTCCGGCACAAACCGCCACAACAGGCGGACCTGATCCTCGGTCAACGCGGTCCCAAGCGGCGCCACCGCATCGGCAAATCCAGCCTCCGCCAGCGCGACGACATCCATATACCCTTCAACGACGATGATCCGCCCGCCCTCATGCGCAGCCGGTCGCGCCCGTGCAGCATTGAACAGGATGGCGCCCTTATGAAACAGCGGCGTCTCTGGCGAATTCAGATACTTAGCCGGTTGCGCTGGATCGAGCGCGCGGCCGCCGAACGCAATCGCCCGCCCTTTCAGATCGGCAATCGGAAACATCACCCGGTTGCGAAACCGGTCGTACGGCACGGGAATATCGTCCCCGCCGATCAGCATCCCCGACGTCACCATCTCGGCAACGCTGAACCCGAGTTTCGCAAGATGCTCCTTCAGCGCCGTCTTGGAGTTGGGCGCAAAGCCTAACTGAAACGTCGCAATCGTATCCCGCTTCAGTCCGCGCTTTTCGATGTACCGCCGCGCCTCGCCGCCAGCCGTTGCCGACAATTGTTGCCGGAAAAACGTCGCCGAAGCGTCCAGCAGATCATACAGCCGCTGCCGCTCGTCGCGCACCTCGGCCTCGCGCGCGCTCGCATATTCGCTGCGCACCGGCATCGGCACACCGGCTTCCGTAGCCAGCCGCTCGACCGCTTCGGGAAAGCTCAGGCCCTCGGTCGTCATCAAAAACTTGAAGATATCGCCATGCTCGCCCGACGCGAAGCAATGGTAAAACCCCTTCTGATCGTTCACGAAAAACGACGCCGACTTTTCCTGCT
>JANOVN010000139.1:0-7818 GCA_031417455.1 Hyphomicrobiaceae bacterium
GCGGATCTTCCCTCGTGCGTCCCGTTTCTTATTTTACCTTGCACACTGACTTGATAAAAAGTTTCGTGCGAATCGGTGCCTTTACTAGTCCCTAGAATGCGCAAGTGCTGCCTTACGTTCCATCACTCATATGAAGTGTGACACTTTTTATGGTCTCATGATGCGGATTAACGACACCCTAATATCGCGGTTATGGCTGAACTTTCTTTTCGCTGTCGCTTTCATCCATTGCCGCTTCGTAGACTTCGAGGGCGGCATTCGCATTCAGCGCGGCAATGC
This sequence comes from Hyphomicrobiaceae bacterium, assembly GCA_031417455.1. GTDB lineage: Bacteria > Pseudomonadota > Alphaproteobacteria > Rhizobiales > Hyphomicrobiaceae > JANXVY01. The sequence continues at coordinate 280 of JANOVN010000139.1, forward strand.
CTAGGCCCACGGCGATGTCGGGCCAGATTGATAGGGACGCTGCCGTCGCAAGCCCTGCGCCGATCATGGCGACGTTGGCGAACAAGTCGTTTCGCGCAGACAGGAACGCCGCTCTTGATAAGCTCCCACCGTGGCTTTTGACGCGGGCCAAGAGGTAGGCGCAAAAGCCGTTGACGAGCAAGGCGCCGATCGCGGTGAGGGTCAGGCGGAGCGGGTCGGCGACGACTGGATCTTGAAACTTTTCCCACGTGGTCCAAAGCGCGGCAACGCTCGGCACCAATAGCAATGCAGCCAGTCCAAGTCCGACGGCACGGCGGTATTGGGCCGTCCAGCCAATGGCCAAAAGCACCAGCGTATTGACGCTCGCATCTTCGAGAAAATCGATACTATCGGCATAAAGTGAAACCGAGCCGATTGCGCGAGCGACGGCGAATTCAACGAAGAAATAGGCGAGGTTCAGGACTGCGACGACGGCGACGGTATTGCGCAGCGTTTTGGATGCAGCATAGGGAGCCGATTGAGGTTTGCCGGTCATATATGCGGTGTGCCCCAATAAGCTGAATGCTGCCAGCGCGCGTCGGCACCTGCCCAAATCCGATAGTGTCACGAACAATCAGAAGCGCTTCAGTAGCCGTTCGAGATAATCGAGCTCGACGGGCGGGCGGGTCTGTTCGGCGCTGCGTTTGCGCAGTTCCTGGAGAATTTCACGTGCGCGCTGCATGTCGATTTCGCCGGGGACTTTGACGGACGCGCCAGCGTCGGGGCCAGTCGATTTTTGCGGACGGCCCAGCGGATCACGCGGGGTTTCACCGTTTTCACCGAACTTGTTACGACCGTTCTTGGCCATCTCCTGCTGCATTTTCTGCGCGCCCTGACGCATCTTGTCGAGCGCTTCGCCCTGCTGGTTGGTTGCGTCGTCGAGCGCGCCTTGTTCGAGTGAGCGCTCGGCTTCTTCCATGGCTTCGTTGGCCGAGTCCATATCCTTGGAACCGCCAGATCCAGCACCCTTCAAATCCTTCTTGAGCTTGTCGAGTTGCTCGGCGAGCTTTTTCTGGCGCTGACGCAAGCCTTCGCCGGGCGTTTGGCCACCCTCGCCGCTCTCGGCACTTTCGCCCTGTTCGCCCGAGCCCTGTTCACTGTCCTTGTCGCCTTGCCCACCCTTCTGACCTGGCTGGCCTTTGCCTTTGCCCTTTTCGCCTTTGTTGGCTTGGCCTTCGCCCTTTTCGCCGCCGGGTTTGCCTTTGCCTGAGCCTTTTTGGCCGCGCTGCTGGTTGCCGTCACGGCCTTTGTCGGCTTGCCGCTTCATTTCGCTGAACGTGTCGTCCATCAGCTTTTGCTGCTGACCGATCATGTTGCCCAACTCGTCCATCTTCTTCTGCATCTGGCGATTAGCGTCACGGTCGCCCTTTTCGCTCTTCTGGGCTTGGAGACGGTCCATCAGGTCGCGCATTTCCGACAGCATCTGCTGGGCCTGTTCGCGCGAACCGTTCTTGGCCGCTTGCTCCATCTTGCGCATCATCTGCTCAAGATCGTTCTGGCCGAGCTGCTTTTGGTCCTCGTCGTCCTTGTCGGCCTGCTCGTCTTCCTTGCCCTCGTTTTGTTTGGCGAGCTGCTCGATGTAATCGTTCATCGCTTGACGCAGCTCTTTCATGAGCTTTTCGATTTCCTCTTCCGAGGCTCCGTCGTCGATGGCTTTGGAGAGCTTGTCCTGGGCGTCCTTGAGGCGGCGTTCGGCATCCGACAGATTGCCGTCCTCAATGCGCAGCGCAATGTGCCAGAGCTGGTCGACGACGCTGCGCAGCCCCGCGCGGGTCTTATCGCGTTGCAGGCGCGTTGTGACGGTGCGCATGCCAAGGTAGGCGTGCGGATCGACGAAGCCCTCGGGTGCCATCATGAGGTAGGAAAGCGCGCGGACGACTTCGCCGCGATAGCGATTGTCATCGACCAGCTTGCGGCGTTGCTCGATAAGCGCGCGGGCAAGTGGCTTGGTGAAGCGCCGCTGCGGGAGTTCAAGTTCGCGCGACTCTGATTTGCCGGTCTGGCCAGCTGCGTCCTTGGCTTCGAGCGTCATGCGGACGCGCAAGCCAGCCCAGGGATGGGCGCCAAGCTCAAGATAGGTCAGCGCTTCACCGGGCTTGCTGGCGGCACCCGCTCCGGTTTGGGGCAAACGCAACGCATAGCGAGGTGGCCGCTGATGCGGGAAACGGGGGCCCTTCAAGACGTTGGTGCGGGCCCAAGCGGTCTTCTCGTCGCCATCGGCTTTAGGCAGCCGGACGAACTTGGCTTCGGCTGAAACGACGCCATAGTCATCCTCAACTTTGTAGTTGAGCTTCATCGAACCGCGCTGGTTGGGCTCGGGGTCTTTGATGAGCGTGATCTTTGGCGGCTGGTCGGGAATAACGGTGAAGACCCAGGGCTTGGGTTGGCCCGGTACGGTCAGCGTACCCGAGCGCTTGAGTTCGGCGCGAAGTTCCACGACGCCTTCTGCGCCGGGGACGGGCTGGCTGGTGAAGGCTTCGGACTTTGTTGCGCTGTCCTTGGCAAGACTATCCTTGACAAGACTGTCTTTGGAGGGCGCGTCAGGCTTGAAGTAAACCGCGAGTTGCCCGCCGCCTGAACCTGTGGCGCGTATCGTGAGGACGCTGCGTTCGGGGACTTCGAAGGGCTTGCCATCGTCGCGAGCGAGCGACACGCCGGGGCGCTGGCCGTCGGCAAGCATGACGGGAGGTTTGGACGTGTAGGGCGGCGGCGTGACCCAGGCATCAAGCCGGGCATCGCTGGCAAGCCCGCGCGCACCCAGCCGGAACGCGGCGGCGGCGTGATCGTAGGCGGTGTCGCCCAGCAGGCCTGCAAACATCAGCAGCGACAAGCCGCCAAGCGCTCGCAACGCCAGCGGATCATAGCGGTGGGTGCCGGGCGCGGGTGGCCCAACGCGGAGTTTGGCGAGCAGGGCCGCGAGGCGGCTGCGGTGGGCTTGCCAGATGACTGACGTAGCGGGATCGCCCGATTGCGCGGTCAGCGTATCTTCATACGACGTCGCGGGCCGATGCGGCACACCCGAGTTGCGTTCGATGCGGCGGATGGCGGCTTCGCGGGGGGGCGTTTTGATCCAGGCGGCAAAGCCAACAGCGCCGAGCGCTGCGAGTACGAATGCAGTCAAGACGGCCAAATGGGAGGTCTGGCCCAGCAGCGGCCAAGCCCCGGCGAAACTGACCAGGAAAAACAGCCCGACGACGGCAAAGAGCAGCCATAACCGCAGCCAGACCTGTTCGAACATGATCGAACGGCTGCTCGCGCGCACCTTTCGTTCAAAGGCTTGATCCAGGGCGGCAGGGGGCGTAACAGGCTGATCCATTCAGGCAAGCTAGCACGGCGGATTGGCCTCAAGCACATGAAAAACCGGCAAGGTTTGCGCGTGCGCGGGGGTCGTGCGCCGATGCCGGAAAATGCTCATCCAGAGATTGATGTCTGCGAGATGAACGGCGGGTTCAAATTGGGTTCAGACGGCCAAGGCTAGGTTGGGATCAAGTTCAAGCAACCCAACCCAAAAGGCCATCACCATGAAAAGCGCCATGATTGCTACCGGCATCGTCCTCGCAACGGCAACCAGCGTTTTCGCCGACCGCATCGATCAGCGCCAGGCCAGCGAAGCGCAGCGGATCGAACAGGGCCGCCGGTCGGGCCAGTTGACGGCCCATGAATATACCCATTTGAAGGCCGAGCAGGCGCGGATCGCCAGCATGGAGCGCGCCGCGAAGGCCGATGGCGTCGTAACTTACCGCGAGGCGCGAGCCATCGAGGCTGCGCAGGATGCCGCCAGCCGCCACATCTATCAGGAAAAGCACGACGGCGAAACGGCCCGTCATCACCGCTGGTATCGCCGCTGGTGGTAAAGCCTACCCTAGGTTGGCTTAAAGTGCGATGGCCGCACCCTTTGGGGGGCGGCCTGTTGCATATCACGCACCTAACCCATTCATTTCGCGTCAAATTAACTAAATCGCGGTAGACTCGGGCGGGATTTTACCCCGCTGAGGTGTGACGATGGAAATTCTACTGATTGCGGCGATTGGATTTGGCTTGGTCCAGCTCTTGCGGCGCACGAAAGAGCTCGAAGCCCGCGCCCGCCGCAGCGACGATGTCAACGAGCGGCTTTCCAACGAATTTGCCCATTGGCGGCGGTCCCAACCGGGGTCCCAGCCGGGGTCCCAGCCGGGGTCCCAGCCGGGGCCGCAGGCTGGCCCGGTCGCTGGCCCCAATCAAACTGGCGCGCCAACGCCCGATACGGTCAATCCTGTCCGCTTGCCGCAAGCGCCGTTTGTCAAGGCGGTGTCAGCGCAGCCTTTGCCGGAACCCACGCCGTCTGGCAGCCAGCAAGGAACTGGCGGCGGATCGGTGCCACCCGTGCCACCGACATCGCCGGTATTGCCACACCTTCCATCCTGGGTCCCGCGCCCGTCAGACGTATCCGGTGGCGAGAGCTTCGAGGAGCGGTTGGGAACGCGATGGGCGGTCTGGGTCGGCGGTCTTGCGTTGGCGCTTGGCGGGCTCTTGCTCGTGAGGTTTGCCATTGAAGAAGGCCTTCTGGGTCCGGGCGCACGTATCGTCTGCGGCCTGCTGTTTTCGTGTGCTTTGATTATCGCGGGTGAATGGTTCCGCAGGGCCGAGCGCGCCGATATCATCGCCAGCATCCCGACGGCCCACATTCCTGGCATTCTGACGGCGGCTGGCACGTCCACCGCTTTTGGCACCATCTATGCAGCCCACGCCTTGTATGGCTTCATCGGCCCCGGCGCTGCTTTTGTCCTGCTCGGCGCGGTCGCGATTGCAACGATGCTCGCCGCAGCGCTCCATGGTCCAGCGCTTGCGGGCTTGGGGTTGCTCGGCGGCTATGTCGCGCCGTTGCTGGTTGCTTCGCCTACGCCCAACCCCTGGGCGCTGGTGGTCTATCTCGCAGCCGTTGCCGCCAGTGCGCTGGGCCTATCCAGGATACGCGCGTGGCATTGGCTTGCGGGCTTGGCCGTTGGCGGCGCAGCGTTCTGGGGGTTGCCGATTCTCGAACAGGTTGTCCATGGCGCAAGCGGATGGCGCGATGCGGGCCATGCCCATGTGCTCATTCAACTGGTGCTGGCCGTGGCCTACCTCATCTATGTCCCGGCATTACAAGTGGCGGATCGCGTGGCGCGCGTCGACCTTACAGCCTCCGCCATGTTGGCGGTGCTCACGGTTCTGACGATCTTCTTCCTGGTGGCTGGCCGGGCTGACGTGGCGAGCGTGGTATTCCTCACAGTGGCGGTGGCGGGCGTGTTGCTCGTCGCGGCTTGGTCGAATGCCTGTTTGGCGCTGGCAGCTGGACTGGCGGGTCTGGTCGTCCTGGGTGGTGTTCTGGCCTGGCCCGGTGATGCGGTGCCGTCGGCGTTGAGTACGATGAGCCCGGATGCGGGTTTGATCTTGCGGCTGCCAAGCGATTCCCTGGGGCTGGTGGCGTTCGCTTGCCTTGCAGCGCTCGCGGTCGCTTTCGTCGCGACCCTGCGACTATTTCGAGGGCGTGATCTGCCAGCGGAAACGGTGGCGGTCTATGCTGCCAGCGCGACACTCACGCCGCTGCTGGTGTTGGGTGCAACCTATCTGCGGGTCGAACAGCTTGCGACCTCGACGTGGTTTGGGTTGCTTGGCGTGCTGCTAGCCGTCATTTTCGCGTTTGCCTCCGAGAGGTTCCATCGTGGCGAGCTCGACGAGTTGCCCGGAACGCGGCTGGCAACCGGCGTGTTTTCATCCGCAGCGATTGCCTCGGTCTGCCTTGGGATGGGGGTCGGCCTCGACAGCCGCTATCTCGTTACTGCACTAGCCTTGGCGGCCGCTGGCACGGCCTACGTTGCGCAACAAAAGGGCATCCGCGAGCTGCGCCATGTGGTGGCGGCGATTGCTCTGCTTGTGCTGGCGCGGATTGGCTGGGACCCTCAGGCCATCGGGGCCAGTGTGGGAAGCTGGCCGCTGCTCAACTGGTTGATCGTGGGCTATGCCGTGCCAGCGGGCGCATTCTGGTATGCAGCGCAGACGCTGGAAACCGACCGGCCGAGTTCGTCCAGTCAAATCGCCTATGCGACGTCGATCCTGCTTGCAGCTCTGTTCTTCTTCTTTGAAATCCACCACGCCCTCAACGGCGGCGACATGCTGGCGGCCAAGTCCGGCCATGTCGAACAGGGCTTGCTTGCCATCGTGGCTTTCGGTCTGTCGTTCGCGTTGCTGCAACTTGGACTTGGCAAGACCAATATCGTCTTCTCCATCGCGGAGATGGCGTTCGGCCTGATTTCGGCGGCCATTGTGGTCGTGGGATTGGGACTTGCTGAAAACCCATACTTTTCTCGCGAGGCCGTGGTGGGACCACCGGTGTTCAGCTCGCTATTGTTGGCATATTTACTGCCGGGTGCTGCAGCGACTGCTCTCGCTCGCGCCGTCCGGCCCCACCGCCCAGGCTGGTACACGGCGCTGACCGCCGTCCTCGCGCTTGGGCTGATCTTCATGTACGTGACGCTTGAAGTCCGCCACGTCTTCCACGGCGAACATATCGGCATGTATCAGGCCCGCATGAGCGGGGCGGAACACTGGGTCATCTCGATGAGCTGGCTGGCACTGGGCATTGCATTCCTCGCATACGGCATTTGGCGGCGCAGCTATGAGGCGCGGCTTGGATCGGCGGTCGTCGTACTGATGGCGGTCGCCAAGGTGTTCCTGTTCGACCTCGCCGGGCTGACCGGCATCTGGCGGGCACTATCGTTCATCGTGCTGGGGATCGTGCTGATCGCAATCGGGCTCGTGTACCAGAACTTCGTCTTTGCAAAAGGCCCAAAAGCGCAAAAAACTTTGAGTTGAGCCGGAGTGGAACAACACGCGTTGAGGCGCGTTGCCGCAAGGACTGCAAAACGAGTGCGCGCCGTGCTCTGGTCATTATAGGGTCAAGGCTCTGCTGGTATACCCGATCCGATCGGACCGGGTCCCGGCCTCCGTTTTGTGGTACTTGGAGTGCTTTCGACTATGGTGGTTTTCAGAACGATTGCGCTGGTTGCACTAGTTGCTTTTTCAATGCCGGCGGAAGTTTCGGCTCAAGCACTGGCCCAAACCGCCGCGAGCGCCGAACCAATTACGGTCAAGGCTGACGGTAAGCGCAAGATCAACCTGTCGGGCCGCCAGCGGATGCTGTCGCAATCCATGGCCAAAGCGGTTTGCTTTGCCAATCTCAAGGTCGACGAGAAGCTTCAGCTCGACGACCTTCAATTGGCCCATCATTTGTTCGAGCGCACCCTGGTCGAACTGCGGGACGGCAGTGGCGTGCAAAGAATGCTGCCGGAAGAGGACCTCAAAATCAACGCGGCGCTCGATGAGGTCGAGAAGGTTTGGTACGTCTACGGCAAGGCCGTCAAAGCTCGCGATTTCGCAGCCGTAGTGGCCCAGAACCTGACCGTGTCGACCAAGAGCAACGATGCGGTGACGCTGTTCCAACAAAAGTATGGCTCAATGGCCGATGTCACACCTGAGATTGCG
>JANOVN010000140.1:0-1720 GCA_031417455.1 Hyphomicrobiaceae bacterium
TCCTACTGGGTTACGGCGCGCAGCGGGCGATGGTGGCGTCGAGATCGCTCGCATAGGCCCCGTCAAGACCGTTTCCGGCGAATGCTGGATTGGTCCCTTGTCGGCTCGGCGCGTGGTGCGTGATGGTGATCGTTGGTTTGGACGGATTGGCCACGAGGCACCGCTGCAGGTCCGACCATGATGTATCGAAGGCATTGGCCGCGTCTTGGGGTCGGAACTTGGCCAGTCGTTCCTCTCCATCCAAAGAGGTGGACCGTTTCTTGACGAAGAAATATTCGCCCATCCGACGGCGCACGCCGTTCATGGCCGTCGCGCTCCGTTTTTCGAAGTCCGACCAGAGTGTCGAGCCGAAAAACCGCACGCCATCCAAGTCCACGCAGTCGTTGTCGAGGACGGTGATGCCGAACTCGGGCGAAGCAAGGAACGCGCCGACCGGCTCCTGCTTGAAGCCGACGCGTTTGTTGGCGTCGGCGGTCAGGTCGTCGAGTTCTGCAGGGGGTACTGCTTGTCGGTCCACGATGTCAGAGCCGCCCCCATTGGCGGCACTGACATCGTGTGCGGGGTGCAGCGGAGCGTAGGTCTGGCGGTTCTCGGCGTTCGTGTCAGGTGTCAAGCGCAACCTTGCGTGGCGATATTCAAACAAGCTGCGTAGCGTCGAGGAGAGGCGCGGGACCTATGGGCCGATTGGCTGGCATCCCGGTTCCTCTCCCCGCTCATCGAACCGGACGTGCGGATTTCCCGCATCCGGCTCTCCAACTGGATTCACGGCAGGCCCACGGCGGTGCGGGATTTGCCTTTGCGACTGAGGCGCAGTACGCCGAGTTCCCCGTAGATATGTCGATCAGGGAACGCTTTGTAGCCGTGCCTGCGGACGTTGTGCCGCCGCGTGAGGAAGACACGGACGCGTTCAGCGACGTGATGATTGATAGCCCGGTGGGCGTCCGTCAGCCCTCTGTAGGCGAAGTAACCCGACCAGCCGCGCAGTACCGCGTTGAGCCGGTCGCGCACGTCGTCCCAGGTACTGGGATTTACAGCCACCAGAATGTCGCTCACTTTGTCTTTCAAGCATCCGATGCTCTTCTTCGACGGGCTCGCACCCTGATACACACGACCATTCTTTCATCGTTTCTGCTGCGACGGCTTCTCCGAGTTGGCCGGCTGGGTGGGCGCCGATGACGGCATCCTCGTGCTCGACCGCGACGGCAATCACCGCATCAAGGACGTCTCGGAAATGTTCGGCCATCCTGGCGGCTCGGGCTTCGCCGACTTGCGGCTTATCGACGCCAACGCCGACGGCGTGATCGACGCGAGCGATGCGCAGTTCGCCGATCTGCGGGTTTGGCGCGACCTCAACCAAAACGGCACCACGGAGCTGGGCGAACTGTTCTCGCTGGCCGATCTCGACATCGTCTCGATCAACGCCAACGGCACGCCGCTCGGCGTCACCACGCCCTCGGGCAATACCCTGCGCGAGCAGGCAACATTCACCCGCGCAAACGGCTCGACGGGCAACATCTTCGAAGCCCTGCTTTCGACCGATCACATGTCCACGATCTTCCGCGGCGACCGCGGTGCCGCCACCGGGGCCGCCAAGGGCGCGGACGGCCAAAAACCCAAGCAATCCGCCATGCTTGCGGATACCGACGCATACGTGCCATATGAGCAGCAGGCAGCATAAGCGGGGGCGAGAATATGCAGATTATTAGGGCGCAAAACGCCT
>JANOVN010000141.1:0-2217 GCA_031417455.1 Hyphomicrobiaceae bacterium
GCACCGCTTCAAGGCCCTTCAGGGTCTTGATGGCATCCTCGTTGTAGTCGTCGGAAGCGGCTGCTCTTTCGAGGGCTGCTGTTGCTGGCGCTCCTTCGGGGACGACGGGTTTGGGTACGGCGTGTTCGGGGACGACGGGCAATTTGCGGACGGGTTCGGCGCTCATATTTTGACCTGTAATCCGGTGGAGATTTTATGTTGGCGTGCTTATACCACGCCGCGCCGCAACAGGGGCAAAAATCGACTTTGACGACTCAAGAATTCACGACAAAAAATTGCGTCTTTTCAATAGCTTGTTTGCTTGCTCCGGTGAAGGAGCGGGGTGCGTCGCCGCGACGTCATATTTCGGGGCTTGAGCGCTGTATCGCGCCATTGTCAACGCGGAAAAACCGGGCCTTGCCGCGCAGTGCCGAAAATGAGGATTCGTCGGTGCCGGTCATCCACGCTTGAGCCTTCAGGCGAAGGATTTCAGTAAACAGCGCGGCGCGGCGGTGCTCGTCCAGATGGGCGGTGATTTCGTCAAGCAGGAGGATAGGGGCGATACCGTCCTGACGGGCCGCCACCAGCTCGGCGTGAGCCAGCACAAGACCCAGCAACAGCGCTTTCTGCTCGCCGGTGGAGCACAGGCGCGCCGCCATCTGCTTTTCGCCGTGGGCGACGACGAGGTCGGATCTGTGAGGGCCATCAAGCGTGCGCCCAGCCGCGCGGTCTCGTTCGCGCGCGCTGGCTAGTGTTTTGACATAACCGTCCTCGACATCGACGGCGGCCATGGTCGCGAGGCTCGTTTCGAGCGTTCCCTCAATGGCAATAGTGGCCCAGGGGAAAGGCGACTGCGGGTCGCGGATGCGACGTCCTGCGATGATTTCGGCCATCGCTGAGCCGGCCTGAGCGCGGGCGGCCGCGACCGCTACGCCGGTTTCGGCCATAATGCGTTCAAAGCCTGCGAACTGGGATGGGTCGCGCACACCATCGGCCAGCAGGCGGTTGCGGCTTTGCATGGCGCGTTCAAAGCGGCCGGCAATTGTGCGGTAGGCAGGGTCGAAGCACAGGATCAGGCGGTCGAGAAAGCGGCGGCGCTCGCCGGCGGGGCCGCTGAACAAGCCGTCCATGGCCGGGATCAGCCAGACCATTTCGACGAGATCGGCCAAGATGCCGGTGCCGGTTTGGGTTTGGCCGTTGAGGCGGAGGATGCGAGCGGCGGGAGCGCGCGTGGACATGCCGTTTGCAGGCGGCAAACCGGTGCCAATATCGACTGGACCATCGCGGCCGTGGACTTTGGCCGATACTGCCCAGCTGCCGTCGCCGGTCGCTGCGGTTCGTCCAGCTCCGCTGGAACGTGCGAGATCGGAATAGGCGGCGCGGCGGAGGCCTTGACCTGCGGCCAGCAGCGAGACGGCTTCAAGGATGTTGGTTTTGCCTGCGCCGTTTGCACCGACCAGCACGACCGGCTCGGGACCGGCATCGACAGCAACATAGGTGTAGTTGCGGAAGTTGGTCAGGGCGATGCGTTCAACCCAGAGGCCGTCGGTGCCCGTATTGTTTAATCTGGCTGCGCTCATACCAGCCGCTTGTTTGTGTCCAGGTCGTGAGCCATTCGTGTCGAATCGCCCCATGTAGACAACCAAATCAGGGCATCTGTGACTGCGAAGATGGTTGGCCGCAGCACGTTCAATACTGGATGCTCGCGTGAAATATTTCCCTCGGCGGTTCGCAGATGCGACAGCTCTTCCTCGCGGATGTCGGCAATTGCATTATGCAGACCCAAATCACGCTTCGACAAAAAATGCAGCTGGTCATCCAAATGGCGATGGACTGCTGCCTCAACGGCTGCAGTCGTCGTCCAAATCGCATCTCTACCCATAAGCGCCGTCGCAAATCCCAATAAACTGCCGCCCATCGCCCAAAGCGACATGATGCGGCACGGTCGTGCATGTCGCGAAGGCATCGCTGCGGCGAAAACCGCCCGATGCTCGATCTCATGACCCAACATGCTATGGAGGGTTGGAACGATCTCGGGATACAAATAGCGGGCGATTGCGATTTGAGCGGAGTAGATTTGAATCGCACCATGTTCGCCGGCATGATTCACCTTCAAAATGCGGGCGATTGTCAGCTGCTCACGCGGGGACACTCCAAGTGGCATTTTGCCAATACTTCCAGTTATACCCGCATGGGCATGAGGACATAGAGCGCGCTGGCGTCGGAGCTGTCGCGGAC
>JANOVN010000142.1:0-29603 GCA_031417455.1 Hyphomicrobiaceae bacterium
CATCCTTGCAGCCCTCGCCGGCAAAGCCTCGACCCCCACCGGCGCCTCGGCACTTTCAACCGCACTAGGCCAGCAAGACGCCAACCTGCTCGGCAACTTCGCCAACATGCTCGGTAGTTCCAACCAGGCAGCCCTCGTCAACGGCGGTACCCAGGCCCTCTCCGGCCTCCTCGGCGGCACCTCGACCAACGCCCTCACCGGCGCACTTGCCAAATTCACCGGCGCCAGCTCGCAGCAATCGGGCAGCCTCCTTGGCATGCTCGCCCCCGTCGTTTTAGGCCAGCTCGCCCAGACGCAGAAGTCCAGCGGCCTGGATGCAGGCGGCTTGGCCAAGCTCCTCGACGGCCAGAAGTCCAATATCGCTGCCGCCATGCCCGCTGGCTTCTCCGAACTACTTGGAGGCACCGGCCTGCTGGATTCAATCCAAGGCAACCTGAAAGGCGCAGCTCCCAAAGTTGAAACGCCGCGCGCTCCCACCATGCCGTCGATGCCCCAAGCGCCTGCCTTCAATTGGATGCCCTGGGCTGCCGGTGCAGTGGCCTTGCTCGGTCTGTTCTACGTCTTCGGTGGCGGCAACAAACCAGCCCCCGTCACAGCCCCCAAGGTCGCCGTGCCCGCCGCAACGCCGGCCCCAGTCGTAGCCAACGTAGCTAACGCAACCGCTGCCATGGACGAAGCCAAGAAAATCTTTGGTGGCCTGACCTCCTCGCTCGGCAACATCAAAGACGCCGCCACCGCCCAGTCGGCCCTTCCCCAGCTCACGGCAAGCTCGACTGCTCTCGACGGTTTGACCAAGCTCGCCGGCAGCCTCGCCCCCGACGCCAAGACCCAGCTCAAACTGTTGGTCTCGGCCACCATGCCCCAGCTTTCGCCGCTGGTTGACACCGTCCTGAAAATCCCCGGTGCCGAAGCCATCCTGAAACCAGTCCTCGACGCCATCATGTCCAAAATGACCGGCCTCTCGAAGATCTAACCCCTCCACACTGCGGGATGACGGCCCCCAAGAAAGGTTGTCATCCCGGCGCTCAGCTAGCGTTCTTCACGGTGCAGACACGGGACACGGGACCCAGGGACCCCCCTCAATCCAACTCCACCTTCCCCTGCCGCATCTTCTTGACACCCCCGCGCTTGACCTTGCTGTCGACGCGTTTGAGCCTCGCCGAATAAGAGGGCTTCGTCGCAATCCGCCGGATGGGCGCGATAGCGGCCTCCCGGATCATCTCAAACAGCCGCTCGCGTGCGTCCGCCCGGTTCCGCTCCTGCGTCCTAAACCTGTTCGCCTGAATGACGATCACGCCCTCGTCCGTCAGCCGCCGCCCCGCGAGCTTGGCCAGCCGCTCCTTGACCGCCGACGCCAGCGACGGCGAATTCCACAGCGCAAACCGCAGCTCGACCGCCGTCGAAACCTTGTTGACGTTCTGCCCGCCCGGCCCCGACGACCGCACGAACCGCTCTTCCAATTCGCTATCGTCCAGCGAAATCCGATCTGACACGACGATCATGCGTCAGCCCTTTCCCAACATCCCAGGTCCCCATTGTCCATGCGCGACATCCCAATAGTCGCCGCGAAAATACAATAACGGCTTGGCGTCGGCACGAAACGCACCCGCCACTACCTTGCCGATAAATATCGAATGCGTCGTGAACGTATGCTGTTCGGCCAGTTCACAATCCAAACTCGCCAGCGCCTCATCCAGGATCGGGCTTCCTGTCGCCAGCCGGTGCCATGCTAAGCCGACAAACCGCGCTTCCCCCGCCAATCCACCCTTCCCCGCAAACCGCTCGGCCACACCCTGCTGCCCGGCCGAAAGCAAGTTCACACTGAACGCATTCGCCTTGACGATCTCGTCATGCGCGCCTGCCGCTTGATTGACACACGCCAGCACCATGGGCGGGCGATCCGACAACGACGCGACTGCCGTTGCCGTCAACCCCGAACGCGCGCCCACCGCCCCGCATGCAATCACGCTCACCGCACCCGCCTGATGGCGCATGATCGCGCGATAATTGTCAGCGTCCATTTAAAAGAATTCCTGCTCGCTCAAGTGTTCTGGAAGAACAACACCCTGTTTCCAAACGGGTCTACCACACGCATTTCGCGTGATCCCCATGGCATACTTTCAATGCCCGGACGATAGTACGCATAACTCTTGGCAATCAGCTCACCGTGCAGCCCATCGATATCGGTGACAGGAACCCGCACCGCAGCCCCTGGACACGCATCGCCATGATGTTCGCTGAGGTGCAATTGACACATACCCCGCGAAATCCCCATGTAAAGCGGCAATGAGGGTTCGAACCGGTGCTCGAAATCCACTGCAAATCCTAACCAGCCAAGATAGAACGCCCGCGCTTTCTCGACGTCGAACATCCGCAAAATCGGCACCGGCGCACCCAATTCCATAACTAACCTCCTGCCCGCCCGAACCAGCCGCGCCGCACATCCTTCAAAATCTCGCGCGCCCCATTGTGCCCCGGCACGCCCGTCACCCCGCCGCCTGGATGCGCACCGGCCCCGCACAGATATAAACCCCGCAACGGCATCCGGTAGGCCCCGTAACCCAACACCGGACGAGCTGAAAACAACTGATCGAGCCCAAGCTGGCCATGGAAGATATCGCCGTCGATCATCCCGAACCGCCGCTCCAAGTCCATCGGTGACAACACCTGCATCCCTAAAATCGACGACTTGAAGTTGGACGCATGCTTTGTCACCGTATCGATCACGACTTGCGCGAACTCACCCTTAGCATCATCCCAACTCTCACCCGACGGCAAACGCGGTGCCACATATTGCACAAACAGGCTCGCCACATGCCGCCCCGCAGGTGCCAGCCCCGGATCAATCGTCGATGGGATAAGCATCTCCACCACCGGTTCGCGCGACCATCCCTCCCGCCGCGCATCCATGAACGCCGCGTCCATATAGTCGAGCGTCGACCCGATCACGATCCCAGCGCCATGATGAAGCTGCGCATTCGTCCCCGGCCTGCACGCAAAATCCGGCAATTCCGATAGCGCGACATTCATCCGGAACGTCCCCGACCCGGTCTTGATGCCCGTGAACCGCCGATGCACCTCCTCAGGTATTGCCCCCTCCGGCACCATCTTGCCAAACAACAACTTCGGCCCGACGTTCGCCGCGACCACACGCGCCCGGATAACCTCCCCATCCGCCAGCGCGACCCCGACCGCGCGTCCACCCTCGACCACAACCGCTGACACCTCGCACCCGGTCCTGATCACCGCCCCACGCTCCGTCGCACACGCGGCGATCGCCGCCGAAATTGCCCCCATCCCGCCCATCGCGTGCCCCCACACGCCGGACTTACCGTTCACCTCGCCAAAACAATGATGCAGCAAAACATACGCCGTTCCAGGTGTGTACGGGCTCGCATACGCTCCCACGATCCCGTCGAACGCAAACGCCCCGCGCACGACATCGCTCTCAAACCAGCCCGAAAGAAAATCTGCCGCACTCTTCGTGAACAAATCGAGCAGCACCCGCTGATCCTCGACGCTCAACCCCAAAACCTTCCGCGCCGCAGCCCCGCCCTTGATCAACTCGAGCCATCCCCCGCCAGCGTTCGGCGGCGTCATCAACACCAACTCGCGCAACACCCCAGCGGCCCGCTCAAGCGCTGCATCATACGCAGGCAAACGCTCTGCATCCCGCGCTGAAAACGCCGCGATTGCCGTCTGCCGCCCCGCCAGCCCATAGGGCATCAACAGCCCGCGCTTTTCATCCACCGGCCAGAAATTCGCCGCCGGCCGCTCGACAATCACCAGCCCATGCCGCGCTAGCTCGAGATCGCGAATGACTTTTGGATTGAGTAGGCTGACCGTATACGCCGCCACGGAATTGCGAAATCCGGGATGGAACTCCTCCGTCGCCGCAGCGCCCCCCGCGACCGCGTTCTTTTCCAAAACGGTGACGCTCACTCCCGCGCCCGCCAGATAGGCGGCGCACGTCAATCCGTTATGTCCAGCACCGATGATAACCGCGCCGGTGTTGCCGATATGCCCCAAAGTCTTTCGCATATGCGTTGCAGTGCCCCAAAGACGATCCCCGTCCTGACAGGAATTGCACAACTCAAAGTCGTTCGCACGTGCGAACCACCTGCCTGTTCCAATTCGAAACGGCTGTTACTGTCGCACGGATGAAGTCGCAAGGAGTCGCCTGAAGTCGTAACGCTTTTTTAGGATGCCGCGATCTACTGAATGAAAAGGCATGCGTAAAGGCCATTCGTTGAGTAGGCTCATTAACGGGAACGGTTGAATGAATGTTATTCCGCTCCAATTTGCGAACACCCGCTCCAGCGCCGCCGTTTCGGCCTCGTTCGATCACGAGCGCTCGTCGGTCGTCTCTGCCGACATCCTCGCTGGCATCGCCATCGTCGCCCTCGTCCCTGCCATCTTCTGGACTTGCCTCGTCTGGGGCGTCAGCCACACGTTCGGGTTTGAATTAAGCGCTATCACCCTCGCCACCATGGCCACCGCCATCGTCGGCTTCCTCAGCATCGTCTGCAGCGCCGTCATCGCCGCCGACTGATCGCGTTCGCCTCTCCCGCGTCAAAACTCTTGCATACGCCCCCGATCGGCAGCACAACTTGCCGCCAGGGTGGCGCGTATCGCAAGACTACAATAAGACGCGGAGTATGAACATGACCAGCCCCCGGCCAGCGCCCGAACCGCTGCACGATAACGCGCCGCACGTCCTGCTCGTCGACGACGACCAGAAAATCCGCGACCTGCTCACGCGCTATCTGAGCGAGAACGGCTTCCGTGTCACGCCAGCCCACGACGCCGCCGCCGCCCGCGCAGCGCTCCGCGGCCTGACCTTCGACATCATCCTGCTGGACGTTATGATGCCCGGCGAAAGCGGCCTAGACCTTGCCCGCGACCTCAAGAAAACCCGCCCCATCCCTATCTGCATGTTGACCGCCCGTAGCGAATCCGATCATCGCATCGAGGGCCTCGAAGCCGGCGTCGACGACTACATACCAAAGCCCTTCGAACCCCGCGAACTCCTCCTGCGCCTGCGCAACATCCTCCGCCGCGGCGACCCGTCCTCCACCGGCAGCCGCGAAGAAATTCGCATGGGCCCCTTCACGTTCCACATCGGCCGCGGCGAGCTGAAACGCGATGACGTCTCCATCAAGCTGACCGAACGCGAACGTGAAATGCTCCGCCAGTTCGCTCAGCGACGCGGCCTGCCCATTCAGCGCCACGAACTCGCCGCCGAAGGCGAAACCGGCAGCGAACGCGCCGTCGACGTCCAGATCAACCGCCTCCGCCGCAAAATCGAGTCCGACCCGGCTAACCCTGTCTACTTGCAGACGGTGCGCGGCAAAGGCTACATCCTTTACACCGACTAAAATGAATCTAGCGGCCTGCCCTTGCAGGCCGAAGCGGCGCACAGCCGCCGGCGCGAGCGCCGGACTCAAGATTTATGACCTACTTCAGGTCATAAATCTTGCAAGAGAGAGACTACTATGGTCGCAGCCCCAGATACGACGACATCAATCGCGCCAACCGAGCCGCTATTTTCGCGTGCCCGTCTCGCCGAACGCAGCCGCGCCGCGATGGAAGCCTTCCTGACGGGCGCCGCCGAATTCATGCCCAAGGGCCTCTACGCCCGCGCCCTCATTATCATCATTGCCCCCATCGTCATGCTCGAAGGCGTCATCGCCTTCGTCTTCATGGAGCGTCACTGGCAAGCAGTGAACCAGCGCCTCGCTGAATCCACCGCACGCGACATCGCAGCCCTCATCGAGGTCTACGACGACGAAAAGCAAAAAAGTGACCACTCGCGCTTGATCCAGCTCGCACGCCAGCGCTTGAACTTGACCATGCAGGTCCTCCCCAAAGCCGAACTACCCGCCCCCATGCCCAAACCGTTCTTCGGCCTCATCGACAAGACCTTATCCACTCAGATTAAAAAACAGGTCGACCGCCCCTTCTGGCTCGACACCATCGGCCAATCGAGCCACGTCGAAATCCGAGTCCAGTTGCCCGACGCGATCCTCCGCTTCGTCGCCACCCGTAACCAGGCCTACGCCTCCAACACGCACATCTTCCTGCTCTGGATGGTCGGCTCTTCGGTCATCCTGCTGACGGTGGCAATTCTGTTCCTGCGCAACCAGATCCGCCCCATTCTCCGCCTGGCCGAAGCCGCCGACGAATTCGGCAAAGGCCGACCAATTCCTGAAGACTTCCGCCCGCGCGGTGCCCGCGAAGTCCGCCAGGCAGCCCTCGCGTTCCTCGAAATGGGCGACCGCATCAAAACCCACGTCGAGCAACGCACGACGATGCTCGCCGGCGTCAGCCACGACCTGCGCACCGTCCTGACCCGCTTCAAACTCGAACTCGCCTTCATGGGCGACAGCCCCGAGACCCGCTCGCTCTCAAGCGGCGTCAACGAAATGCAGCACATGCTGGAAGACTACTTGGCGTTCGCACGCGGCGACGGCGGCGAGGAATCCAAATCGACCAACGTCAGGGAACTGCTCGAAGAAATCCACGAAGACGTCCAGCACCTCGGCACCCCGGTCGAGTTGAAACTCCGCAAGCGCCGCACCGACCTCGTCCTGCCGTTAAAGCGCAACGCCTTCAAACGCGCCATCACTAACCTCGTCTCGAACGCCGCCCGCTTTGGCGATTCTGTCGTCATTCGCGCCGCCACCGAGGGCCCATGGCTCCGCATCGAAGTCGACGACAACGGCCCCGGCATCGCCGAAAAGGAACGCGACAACGTCTTCCGGCCTTTCTACCGCATCGATCATTCCCGCAACCAGGATAGCGGCCACTCCGGCTTAGGCCTCGCCATCGCCCGAGACATCGCCAAAAGCCACGGCGGCGATATCACGCTGGGCAAATCCTCGATGGGCGGCCTGCGCGCCATCATCCGCGTCCCGCTGTAACCCGCCCCCGCGCGTGGGGTTGCCTCGCCGCAGGCGATCTTTCAGATCGACGCGGCCACGCGCAAACAAAGGAGAATACCGTCGCGCAACCGACGAACGATAAAGTCACAACTTCTGCGCGACGGTATTGCCACCGACCCTCCGCGCGCCAGCTGCGCGCTCGTCGCGATCCATGAAAATAATTGGGAACCTTCCAGATAACGGACGAGTTGATCGTTCACAATTTGCAATGGAGAGTCTCGTGAACGGAATCATTTATCTCGTCGGTTTGGTTGTCGTCGTCATGTTTGTTCTCGGCATGCTCGGTCTTCGTTGAAGTCTTTAAAACGCTTCGACGCGTTGATCATGAAGGAATAAGCAAATGGCAGATATTGACGCGCGAACGGCTTTGGCGTCGGGCAGCTACGTCGAATGGAGCGCGATTATTGCGGGAAGTGTCGTTGCGCTGGCCGTTTCGTTCGTGCTGCTGACATTTGGAGCTGCTGCTGGCTTAAGCGCAGTTTCGCCATGGAATTCTTCGACGACGACCGTCGTTACCGTAAGCATCGGAACGGCTCTATGGATGCTGTTGTCGTACATTTGGGCCTTCTCGCTCGGCGGCTATCTGTCTGGCAGGTTGCGCCATCGCGTGAGTAGCGTCCAAAGCGAAGTCGATTTTCGCGACGGCTCGCACGGTTTACTCGTCTGGGCGTTGGCGATGACTTTCGCCGCATCCATCGCCGCATTTGGTCTAACCGGCTCGAACACGTCAACACCGGCGTCTGATCGTCAACCCATAGCGTCGGTCCTCGATACGCTTCTCCGGCCAGTACCGCAAAAACCCGATGCCCGGACCGATGACGTGCGCCCCCTGGCCGCGCGTTTGCTCGCCCAAGCACAACCCGTCGCTTCAATCACAACCCCCACCACCACAGCGAGTCGCGCCCAACTCGTCCAGCTCGTCTCCTCGCGAACAGGCGTTCCCGAAGCCGAAGCCGACAAACGCGTGACCGAAGCCAGCGCCGACTTACAGAACATCACGACGCGCGCCAAAAAAATGGCTGTCGTTTTGGGCTTCTTCACCGCAGCCGCGTTGTTGGTAGCAGCCGCAGCCGCCTGGGCTGCCGCTGAAATCGGCGGCAAGCATCGCGATGAAGGCACCCTCTGGGCTGGCTTTGCGAAATATTGAGTGAAATACTGACCGGCAGGCGTGCTGAGGATCAAACCCCTCAGCTCGCCCGGTAACGTGATCTAAAACTTCGGTG
The DNA here is from genome assembly GCA_031417455.1 of Hyphomicrobiaceae bacterium. Lineage (GTDB taxonomy): Bacteria > Pseudomonadota > Alphaproteobacteria > Rhizobiales > Hyphomicrobiaceae > JANXVY01. The sequence goes on from JANOVN010000142.1 coordinate 8,168, forward strand.
GCACCGAGAAATCAAGACTTGGCCCTTGCGGCGTTCCCGCCGGCAGCGCGCGCGCCCCCTCCAACGGTGGCGGCACGCCCGGCAGTATCAGCCCGCCGCCCTCGCCCGCCTCCGGCACAGCCAATTTGGCCTCAGGCGCGGCCCCCGGCAATCGCTCCTTCGACCCCATCGTCAGTCCGGGCAACGCGATCAACAACGCCACCATCACAAGCTGAATGACGACAAACGGCACCGCCCCCCAATAGATCTGACCGCTTGTCACGGGTGCCATCTCTCGCCCCGTCACCTTGTCGGCAAACGCTTGCTTGGGCGCGACAGACCGCAGATACATCAGCGCAAACCCGAACGGGGGATGCATGAAACTCGTCTGCATGTTGACCGCGATCAGCACGCCCAGCCACACCATGAACGGCCCGACATCAACAACACTCTGCGCTGAACCGGTCCCCGCAACCGCCATCCCAAACGACTTGGCAATCGCCACCGCCTCAGGCGCATTCCTGAAAATCGCCTCCGCCGCCGGCTTGATAAGCGGCACGATGATGAATGCCAGTTCGAAGAAATCTAAAAAGAACGCGAGCAGAAAAACCGCCAAGTTCACTAGGATCAAAAACCCGTACATTCCGCCCGGCAACGACACCAGCAGGTGCTCGACCCACTTGTGCCCATCCACCCCGTAAAACGTCAGCGAAAAAATCCGCGCCCCGATCAGAATAAACATCACGAACGCCGACAGCTTGGCCGTCTGCTCCACCGCCGACCGCACGATCTCCCAATTCAAACGCGCGGGATTGGCGTCGCTGTAGCGCTTGAACCCTGCCAGCGCCAAAGCCCCCAACGCGCCCATTGCGCCGCCCTGCGTCGGCGTCGCCAGCCCGATAAAAATTGTCCCCAGCACCAGGAAGATCAAAAACAGCGGCGGCACCATCACGAACGTCACCCGCTCGGCAAGCCGCGAAAGCAGCCGCGTACCGAGCACCGGTTCCAGCAGCCGGCTTGCCAGCGCGACCGGCAATGCAATCCCCACCGCGAGCGCCATTGTGATCACCACGCGGTCTGGACCCTCAAGCCCGCTGTTGCGCAACGCCATCAGCGCAAACGCTACCGCACCCAGCGCCAGGATAAGCAGCGACCACAGCCCGCGCGACCCATCGAGTTCCTTGTCGGCTATCGCCTCTAGCGGTAATCCCGGTGCCGCCTCAGGTCGCACCAGGCACACCACAAACACGAACAGGGCATAAAATCCGGCCAGCATCAGCCCCGGCACAAACGCGCTGGCGTACATCAGGTGCACCGGCCGCCCGAGTTGATCGGCCAGAATAATCAAAACGAGCGACGGCGGAATGATTTGCGCCAGCGTCCCCGACGCCGCAATGACCCCCGACGCCATCCGCCGGTCATAGCCATACCGCAGCATGATCGGCAGCGAGATCAGCCCCATCGAAATCACCGACGCCGCCACCACCCCCGTCGTCGCCGCCAGCAGCGCTCCCACGAAAATCACGGCATAAGCGAGCCCGCCGCGTATGCTCCCAAACAACTGCCCCACGGTCTCAAGCAGATCCTCCGCCATTCCAGAGCGCTCTAAGATCAACCCCATAAACGTAAAGAACGGGACCGCCAGCAGCGTCGTCCCCGTCTCCCCGCTCATCACCCCATAAATGCGATCAGGCAGCGCCTGCAGGAAATCCGGCTTGAACATCCCAAGCTCTATTCCAAGCGCCGCAAACACGATCCCTACCGCGCCGAGCGAAAACGCAATCGGATACCCCAGCAGCAAAAACCCGACCAGCGCCACAAACATCAAAGGCGCCATATTCGCGAGCATGAATGAAGCCATAATTCCCTCAAATGCTTTTGGGCGAACGACCTATCAAATGGTTGGAACCACTTCCCCCTCTCCCCGTCAGGGCGAAGCCGTGCTGCGCAAGGATGGGAGCGGGTTGGGGTGAGGGGTAGCTTGCTAGATATCGCGCGCGATGTCCGCCCCATGCCCCGCCGCGGGATCCGCCAACTCCCCCCGCAAAATCGCCACCCGCTTAATCAACTCCGACACCCCCTGCGCAAACAATAGTGCAAACGCTACCGGGATCAGAGCCTTCAACGGCCACTGCGGCAGCCCGCCGAAATTCGACGAGCCCTCGCCTTGTGCAAACGACAGCCGCGCAAACGGCACCGACGTCCACAACACGAGCGCCGCCATCGGCAGCAAAAACAGCGCATGCCCCATCACGTCGATCCAGTCCCGCGTCCGCTTGGAAAACCGCTGCGTCAGAATATCGATCCGAATGTGCTCGTTGGACGACAATGTCCAGGGTGCCGCCAGCAAAAACACCGCAGCAAACAACAGCCACTGCATTTCAAGCATCGCGTTCGCATACGCACCCGCCCCAAATAGCTTGCCCAAAATCGCAGCCCCAGCCGCAACCACGCACACAACCAGGATGAGCCACGACACCGAACGCCCGACCGCGCCCGTCAACCCATCAATAGCCCGCGAAACCCCAAGCAATTGCTGCATCTGCGCCCCTCATCCATCCCAAGGCCTCAAGCCTGCTGACCCAAATATCAGGATTTCCCTCAGCCGTCCGCCGCCACGTTGCGCTCGTCCCTCACGTTTGCCCCGGACAATCTCCGCCGCAAAATCGCCGACCTCAACCTCATCGAGGAGGTAGCCGAAGGCAAATGCACAGCAACCGCCGCCCGCAATCGACCCGCCCAACTCTACCGCCTGAAACAACGAACCCTAACCGCCTCCGCCCGCACCGTCTGACCCAAGCTGACCCGAGCCGCCAGCACCTCGCCCCGCGCCTGCCATCCGCCAAACCGGGCACCGCTGTCCCACCGCCGTCCCCAAGCGTCCAGCACCTCGGCAATGGCAGCCATCAGAGGCATTTCCTCAGTTTCGGTCCGCAAATCTAAGAATCACTTCTGACCCTGAGCAGACCATGTCTAGATAGTCATGCGGTGGCTGTGGAAAGAGAGGAAAATATAGATGCTAGGCGGAGAGGCTTTGCGGATAAATCCTGCTTGCAACGGAGTATTCCTTGGCAAGCGCCATGCACTGAACTAGCGTCCGACTGAGATTCAATTTTCGGAGCGGGCAATGCAGTCCTTGAAATTCGGCTTGGCGGCGGCGGCGATGGTCTGCGCACTTTCGGCGACGGCTCAGGCCGCCGATTGCACCCGGGTTACAGCTCTCGGCGAAACCTTAACCCACGATACCGCCGTGCTCTTCTCGACAAACGCTCTTAAAAATACGCTCGCTGCGCAAGGTCGCGTGGGGAAGGGCCTAGTGCGCACGACCTGCAAAACAGGCTCGACGACGACGACGTGTCACTCCTCGCAGATGGCCTGCAAAGGCGCAACACCCAAGACCTGCTTAGGCGCTTGGCTGTGCCTCTGACCCCACCGTTGGGTGCCAACTCATTCTGAAGTTGACCTCACGGCGATCGGCGATGCGGAGTGAAGTCGAACGAACGATGCTCATGTGAGCACCCGACCCCAAGCGCTCCATCCGCTCCCACCGGCCCCCAACCATCCAGCACCACGGCACCCTCGTCCCCATACCTGTAATCCCGCCACCCGTGTGGCGACGCCACCTCAATGCTCATCGGTGGCATCGTCACTGAAATGAGTTGCAGCGGCTTGGCACCCGCCTCCCCGCACGGTCCACTATCCGCAGGCCTTGGACCCTGCTATCACCCCCCTTCCCACGAATACCGGCGCGCCCCTTGAAAGCGTTGCCGCAAGGAGCTTACCGATGTCCGTCACTAAAGCCCTCGTCTTGGAACGTCTGCGCCGCGTCAAAGGCCCCGACCTTGAAAGCAACATTGTCGATTTAGGCCTCGTCTCCGAAATCCTCATCAAAGACGCCCGCGTCTACTTCTCCATCACGGTGTCCCCGGCCCGCGCCGATGAACTCGAACCGCTGCGCCAAGCCGCCGAAAAAATGGTCGCCGAAATCGAGGGTGTGTCCGGCGTCACCGCCGTTCTGACCGCCGAGGCCCCGCAGGGCGCTGCCGCCAAAACCGCAGCAGCCCCCGCCGCCAACGTCGCAACCATCGCCGAACACAAGCGCGTCAAGGAAGCCCGCGAGCGTGGCCAGACTGGCGATGGTGCAGCCCCACGCAGCGCACCCTCAGCCCCACCTGCAGCCGCCAAATCCTCAGCCGTCGCCGGCGTCAAACACCTGATCGCCGTTGCGTCCGGCAAAGGCGGCGTCGGCAAATCCACGACCGCCGTCAATTTGGCGCTCGGCCTCAAGGCCATCGGCCTCAAAGTCGGCATCCTCGACGCCGACATCTACGGCCCCTCGCAGCCCCGCCTCCTCGGCCTTTCCGGTAAACCCGAAGTGATCGAAGGTGGCAAAAAGCTCCGCCCTATGAAAGCTTACGGCATCAAAGTCATGTCGATGGGGTTCATGGTCGAAGAATCAACTCCCATCATCTGGCGCGGTCCCATGGTCGTGCAGGCCCTCAACCAGATGCTGCGCGAAGTCGCCTGGGAAGAAGCCGGCGACGGCGGCCTCGACGTGATCGTCATCGACATGCCCCCCGGCACCGGCGACGTGCAGCTCACCATGGCCCAGCAGGTTCCGCTGTCGGGTGCCGTGATCGTCTCGACGCCGCAGGACTTGGCCCTCATCGACGCCAGGAAGGGCCTGAATATGTTCCGCAAAGTCGACATACCCGTGCTCGGCATTATAGAAAACATGAGTACCTTCATCTGCCCCAAATGCGGCGAGCAGACTGACATCTTCGGCCACGGCGGTGCCAAACTCGAAGCCGAGAAACTCGACCTCCCCTTCCTCGGCGGCATCCCGCTCCACATCGACATCCGCACCAATTCAGACAGTGGCCGCCCCATCACGGCAACCCAGCCCGACAGCGTCCACGCTCAGATCTATCGCGAGATCGCCGCCAAAGTCTGGGCGGAAGTCCTCACCGTCAGCGGCAAGGGCATGAAACCGCCCAAGCTTTCGGTGAACACTGCCGGCGATGTCCTGACCGTCGCCATGGACGCTGGACAAACCCACCAGCTCTCCGCTGAGATGCTGCGTGTCATGAGCCCATCGGCCGAAGTCCAAGGCCACTCCGCCGACCAGCGCGTCACGCTCGGCAAAAAGCGCAATGTCAAGATCAAGGAACTCCAGCCCGTCGGCAACTACGCCGTGAAAATCGTGTTCGACGACGGCCATAACACCGGCCTGTTCGCCTGGCCCTACCTCGACCAGCTCGGCCGCGAAAAAGACGCCCGCTGGGCAGAATATCTGGCAGCCCTTGAAGCCAAAGGCCTGTCACGCGGCTAATCCGGCTCGCTCAGCCACGTGCCTGATACCGGCAAGAGGATATGAAATGGCGCGGGGCTCCAACCGAAGCCCAGCACACAACCAATACGGGAATGTCTTTCAAACATTATCCCACAACTCAATTTTAAATTGTACACTGCCCTTAACGAGTCGATTCGGGGGGTGGGGATGGATTGCGACAATTATGAAACCCAACGGCGGGCGGCGATCTCCCCGCTCTACGGCAAGTTTGCCAAAATTCTGGACCGGCTAGAGCGCGCGCTGACGGCACCTCATTGCTGCAACCCGCCGAACGGGCACACACCCGTTTCGCTGACGCCTACATCAAGCACCTGCCCCAAAGCCGGTGAACGCCTCCGCGCCACCTACATCTGCCCCGAATGCAGCCTTTGCTGGCAAAGCTCCCAGACGACACCCCAATCCAAAACCAATACGCACCCGCTGATATCGGCCGCCTGCAGGGGCGCCTAAACTCATCCCGCGGCAAATACTCCTGTTCGATTGAACCGCGTCCGCACCTAGAGTACGCCTCCATCAGGCAATAATCCGTCCAGGATCAATGATTCTGGACGGAAACCTTGGGGGCGAGCATCGCCAAGAAAAAACTATTCCTGATCGTTGGAACGCGGCCCGAAGTCATCAAAATGGCGAGCCTCGCTTTCCTATTGCGTCGGCAGACCGCCGTCGATTGGTGCCTGTGTTCAACCGGTCAGCATCGCTCGATGCTCGACGAAACGCTGGCTGACTTAGGGCTGACCGCAGACCTCGATCTGCGCGTCATGGACGACGCCAGCGGCCTCACCGATGTCACTGCCCTCACCCTGCAACGCTTGAGCCCGGTCCTCGCCGAATACGCCCCCAGCTATGTCGTCGTCCAAGGCGACACGACCACTGCCATGTGCGGCGCGCTCGCAGCCTTCTATCAGCGCATCCCGGTAGCCCACGTCGAAGCTGGCCTGCGCACCGGCAATCTCTATAGCCCCTGGCCCGAGGAAGCGAACCGCAAAATCATCTCAAGCCTAGCGGCGAAGCACTTCCCGCCGACGCCGCAATCGCGCGCCAATCTCCTTGCCGAGGGCATCCCTGACGCTAAATTCACCACCACCGGCAAAACGGTGATCGACACGCTGGTCCACACCCACGCCGCCATCCAATCGAACGCCGCTCTCGCATCAAGCCTGGGTGAACGCTTCAACTGGCTCAATCCGGTAAAGCGCCTGATCCTCGTCACCGGCCACCGCCGCGAGAACTTCGGCGACGGCTTCGCGCAAATTTGCAAAGCCCTCAAAGCCCTGGCTAACCGCGGCGACGTCGAAATCGTCTACCCCGTCCACCTCAACCCGCAGGTGCGCAAGCCCGTCCATGAAATCCTCGGCGACCACCCGGCAATCCACTTGATCGAGCCACAAAACTACTCAGCCTTCGTCTACCTTATGTCGCTCGCACACCTCATCTTGACCGACAGCGGCGGCATCCAGGAAGAAGCACCCTCGCTGGGCAAGCCCGTCCTCGTCCTGCGCAACACCAGCGAGCGCCCCGAAGCCATCGCTGCCGGCACCGCCAAACTCGTCGGCACCAACGCCGCAACCATCGTCGCCGAGGCCAACATTTTGCTGGACGACTCCCAAGCGTTCGCCGCCATGAGCCGCATCAACAATCCCTACGGCGATGGCCAAGCCAGCCGCCGCATCCTTGAGGTCCTATCTGCATGAAGCCGACGAGCATTTTCCAAACCGTTTCCGTCATCGGCCTGGGCTACGTCGGCTTGCCGACCGCTGCCACCATCGCCACCCGCGGCGTGAACGTGATCGGCGTCGACATCAACGAGTCCGCCGTCAAAACGATCAACACCGGCGGCAGCCACATCGTCGAAACCGACTTGGATGTGATCCTCCAGGCAGCCGTCGGTTCCGGCCGCCTCAAGGCCGTGACGAAACCAGAACCAGCCGACGTCTTCGTCATCGCGGTCCCAACCCCGATCACACCGGAAAAACGCTCTGACCTGCGCGCCGTCGAGAGTGCCTTCCGCTCCATCGCCCCCGTGCTCGCTAAGGGCAACCTCGTCATTCTCGAATCGACGTCCCCCGTCGGCACCACCGAGCGCATGGCCAAAATGCTGGCCGAACTCCGCCCCGACCTGACGTTCCCGCACTCAGCGCCCGAACACGCCGATATTCTCGTCTCCTACTGCCCCGAGCGCATCCTGCCCGGCCACACCCTGCGCGAACTCGTCGACAACTCGCGCTCCATCGGCGGCATGGACGTAAAGAGCGCCGAGCTGACTTTAGAGTTCTACCGCATCTTCTGCCGCGGCGATCTGAACCTCACCAACAGCCGCACCGCCGAACTGACCAAGCTCGCCGAGAACTCCTATCGCGATGTCAACATCGCCTTCGCCAACGAACTCTCGATGCTCTGCCATGACCTCGAAATCGACGTCCACGACGTCATCGCGTCAGCCAACCGCCACCCGCGCGTGAATATCCTCCAGCCCGGCCCCGGCGTCGGCGGCCATTGTATCCCGGTCGACCCCTGGTTCATCGTCGAAGCCCAGCCCAAAATCGCCCGCCTGATCCGCACCGCCCGCGAGGTCAACGACCACAAGACAGAGTTCGTCATCCAACAAATCAAGGCCCGCGCCGAGCGCTTCAAACTGCCAACCATCGCCGTCTTCGGCCTCGCCTATAAGCCAGACCTCGACGACATGCGCGAAAGCCCAGCCATCGAAGTCGCCGAACATTTGGCCCGCAACCCCAACTACGAACTCCTGATCGTCGAACCCAACATCGACGAACTCCCCGCAGTGTTGGCCAGCCACGCCAACTGCAAGCTCGTCGGCATGAAAGAAGCCATCCAGAAAGCCGACATCCTGGCCCTCCTGGTCGCCCACTCAGCCTTCAAGAAAATCTCTGCCACAGCCATCGCCGAAAAAGTCGTCATCGACACCGTCGGCCTCTGGCGACCGGCATAATCTTCGCTCTCCCCGACCTTCACGAGACAGGGTTAGAGGCGGCAACAGAGCGTGACAGGCGGCAACAAACCGTAGGGTGCAATAGCGCAGCGTATTGCACCGCTCGCCCCGCCGTCAAACGGCGCAATACGCCAAGAAGCTATTTCGCCCTGCAATCTGTACCTCGCCGCGTTCGCTCACCACCCCGCCTCCACTTATCATCCCGTGCGCACTGCAGCGTCCTACACGGTGCGGTGCAGACACGGGACCCAGGAGTCACATTTCATTGCCTACAAGCTCAAGCGGGTGCGGCGAGCCGTCATGCCGGAGGCATGCAATGCCAGATGGATCGTCCGTTGCGTACGGCATCCCCGACTTGCATCCCATTGCCACCAAATAAGTCGCCACCGGTTTGACGCCCGTCACTGCAACAAGACACGACCAAAATAACTCGCCCCCTAACCCCGGGGATAGTTTTTTGGCGGCTTACATTTCAGATCCGGACCTCCAAAACTGAGCGCGATGGGCCACATGCGGACATCGCTGCAGAACTAGGCAAGAAAGGCTTTGTCGGTTGCGCAACCTTTCATGTTGGCTTCGTCCGCGTTTTGTCAGCAGCCGCAAAATGGGCCATCTGATCGGCATGAGCCTTGCGGAAGGCTGGACGGTCGATGACGCGCTTGATGTAGGCCTCGGTTGCCGGACGCTCGCCATGGGCGCGAACAAGGCCGACGCGCAGCACATCCGCCATCAGCAGGTCAGCGACGGTAAAGCGATTTGCTGCGAGCCACTGGCGCTCGCTCAGCACGCGTTCCATGTGAGCAAGCCGCTGGTCCAGCCAGCCGACAAGGCCATTATCAACCTGCCCTGTAATTGTCAGAAACCACCCCGGCACAGTGATCCTCTCAATCGAGTTGAGCGCGGCCACCACCCACTGCAGCGTTTCAGCTTCGCCAACGCGATCGCGCGGCATCAATGTCTCGCTGTGGCGAGCCAAGTGTAGCAGGCACGCGCCGCTCTCGAACATACTGACATCGCCATCGGTCAGGTAGGGCACCTGTCCAAACGGCTGACGGTCGAGATGATTGGTCTCCCGACCGTCGAAAGGCACGGTGCGAACCTCGTACGACAAGCCAGCTTCTTCAGCCGACCATCGCAAGCGCAAATCACGCACGAAGCCGCGTGGGGCGGCACCTGCAGGGACCCAGTCTAATGTCCAGATGACCAATTTGTTTGCCATGACCTAATCAAGTTTACTCCTATTTCGCGTCAAGACAACTTCGTCCGCATCGGTTCAAAAAACGGAAAAATAGCTTTGGCTTCTTTCGTCCTCTGCCTCCCCAGAACCGAGCACCAACCTGAATCCCCTCACTTTCCAGCTACTTCCCCGCCACCGGAGCCGCCGGTGCCACCACCCCAGCCTCCACCTCATTTGCCCCCGCCCGCACGATCTCGATATCGGCAAACAGCATCGTCCCCGAGACAAGCCGCTCCGACGCCGACCGCGCATCAAGCTCCAGCTTGATCATCTGCGCCCCGCACTCGTTAGCCTCGACAGAAAACGGGAACGAGAACGCCTGCCAAGTCGATGATCCGCTGAGGATCATCGCGCTCTCGCCGATTTTCGCAGCCGGTTTATCCAAGCACACGACAGACCACTTGAGCCCGCGCCGCCCAACAAGGGTGCCCTTGAAGCGCCCCTTGAATTCGTACGACCCCGGCCGCACCATCACCGTCTGCGTCACGCCTGGAAAATCGACCTGACCCGAATTGAATTCAACCGACAATGCACGGCCATCCTTCGAACCCGTCCCCCCCGTCGTCTCCTGAAACGGCACAACGTCAACTGTTACGCCAGACCGCGCCGCAATATTCCAATCGAACGCCAGCCCCGAGAACGGAAATTCAAACCGCCCGTTAAACACATTCCCCGCCGCACCCAATTGCTCGTCGGGAAGGAACTGCAGCCACGTATCGTAGGCAAGGTCATGGAATTTCTTTTTGAGTAAAAAAGCCAGATAGTCCTTGATCTCGGCAGGCGTCGGCGGATAGGGAGTGCCCTTGAGATGCATCAACAGCGCCAGCGGTGTCCGCGCGTCGCTGACGACGGTTGGAAACGCCGACAGCACCGCCTTCCGCCACATCGGATTGCGCGCCAAAATCGTCTTGATGGCCGCACTGCCCTCTGGCGCTTCGGCCACCTGCGCAAACGACGGCAAAACCGCATCGCGCACTTGTGGAAACGTCCGCAAGATCAAGTCGAGATGCTCCGCAGCCGCCGTGTAATCCCCCGTATCGATGGCACGCCGCATCAGCCAGTGCACCGCAATTGTCTCGCGCATTGAACGCTTGACGGCCTCTTTCATGAACCGCTCGGCCGCGACATCGTTGCCTTCTTTCGACGCCACTTGGCCAAGCATCCGGTACGCGCGCGCATTCAACGGATCTTTGGCTAGCACCGCCGCAGCCAGCGCACGAATTTCCCCGCACGCAGCCTTCTCGTCCGCCGACAGCTCAAACGACCCGGGACCCGCGCGCTCCTCAGCCGCCGCTTCCGGTGCAGCAGCGCCCGCAGCCGCGCTCTGCTCGTCGTCGCTCCGCAACCCCACTGCGCCATCGGCCGTCTTGGCCCACCCGCTCAAGCGCCCAAAAGTGGCAGCCGTCGTATCGCGCGCTTCAGTGAGGCTTCGCCCGGACTGGGCTTGGGGAGCGAGAGGGCCGCCGCCAAGCCGCGTGTCCAGCTTGCGCTGAGCAAGCAGCAGCATCGCCGAAACTTGTCCCCCGCTCAAAGCCAGCGCCGCGTTCGGCCTCCGCACCGCCAGATACGACGCGAACGTCGTCGTAACGATTGCCCACACCAGACCCGCTCCGACAGCGCCCAGTACCAGCAAACGCATCACCGGCAGTTTTTTTGAACGGTCATCCAAGGAATGCGCACTCGCTTCTCAATTATTGGGATCGTCCTTTACATCGCCGGGCATAAGTACTGACTTATACCCGGCGGTATCCGCGCGTGGGGTTGCCACGACTGCTTATCAAAGGGGCACAAACCACACGCCACATCTATCGGCCGCTTCTTGCACCCCAAAAGTACGCAAACGCACGCCGCAAAAACCCGCCGGGTTCTCTTGCAGCTCCCGACGATTGTCGGCGCGCCGCATTCTTCACGAACTGAAACTTGGCCCGCTGCGTTTTGCTTTTCAAACCCGCCGGCCCCGATGATTTCACCTTTGGAACCTCATGCGCCTGCACCGATCGCCGCGTCGCGTCATATGAGTCGCGCCGATCCTGCGTCTTGAGATCTTCCCACGCCCGCGTGACCCGACCGGTAAATATCGAGCGATCCTTGTTCTGATTGAGATCGGGATGCAGTGCCTTGAGCAGCAGCGCCATATTGCGCCGTAGCTCGGCGTTCGTCGCCGTATCGCGCGCGCCGAGCGTCCGGTAACTGTCGCCGCCTGCTGCCATCAGGACCTGCTCGACAAAAAACGCGGCAGCCCCTTTAATGACCTCGCGCGTCCGCCCCGTAACATCGATACCCTCCCGCAGCGCATCCTCATCGTCCGCTGCAATCGACAGCAACAACCCCATCCCGTCGGGCAGCGCCGCCGTCTTGATCAACCGCGCCCGCGACGGCACGTGCACCAGCTCGATCGCAACCTTTAGAGCACTGGCCTCGACATCAGCCATTGGCCTCGGCCTTCAGCGGAATCACTTTCTGATCGTCAGCGATGGCGCCGCCCGGAGCTGCCGTGTCGCCGTACCCGTGGCCACCGTAGCCATATCCATAGCCGTATCCATAGCCATAGCCATAGCCCGCACTCGACGCGTTGAACTTCGTCATGACAACGCCGATCAGATTGGCGCGCGCAAACTGCAGCCGCTTCACGGCATCGCGGATCATACCCGTACGACCCTGCCCGGCGGCGACGACAAACATCGTGCTGCCAACCGCACTCGACACCAGCGGCGCGTCGGCAAATCCCATCACCGGTGGTCCATCGATCACGATTAGATCGAACACTTCAAGCCCGACCGACATCAGCGACAACAGCCGTGAACTCGACAATAGATCGGCTGCATTCGGCGGCAATGGCCCCGACGGCATGAACGCGAGGTTGGCAACGTCTGTCTGCAACAAAGCTTCCGGCGGCGTGCACACGCCCGTCAGATAATTGGTAAGACCAACCGAGTTATCGAGCCCCAGCTTGGTGTGCAGCGACGGCTTGCGCAAATCCGCGTCGATCAACAGCACCTTCAAGCCCAGCTGAGCGAAATGCCGGGCCATCGCAACCGACGTAATCGACTTACCCTCGGAAGGCCCCGAACTCGTGACAAAAATCGTCTTCGGCAATCCGGCGTCCGTTGAAAATTGCAGTGCAGTCCCAAGCGATCGATAGGATTCCCACAGCGCCGACCTTGGATCGGCAAACTCGGTTTCAATCTTCTGATTGGCACGCGTTGCCGGAATGATCCCGAGCGTCGCCAGCCCGGTAAGTCGCTCCACCTCGTCCGGCGACCGCACCGTATCGTCCAGTCGCTCCATCACGAACGCCGCCGCAATCGACGCACCAACGCTGAGCGCGAATGCCACCAGCAGCGTACGCAGCAGCCCCGGCGACGACGGCTTCGTGGGGACCTGCGCCGTATCGACAACAAAGATATTGTTCGCGCTCACGCCGCCGGCCACATCGACTTCCTTGAAGCGTTGCAACAGCCCATCATACAGCGACCGGTTGGTATCGACTTCGCGTTTTACGATATTGTATTGAATGCTGCGCTTTTGCAGATCGAGCAAATCGGCGCGATATCCATCGATTCGCTTCTTGGTCTCGATTTCTTGATTGATCGACGAATCGTACGCAGCCTTCAGCGACTGTTTGATCGTTTTGACTTCCACTGCGAGCTGCCGGTCGATTTCGGCAATCTTGTTCTTTATTTGGATCATCGCCGGGTAGTTCGGCTTAAACGTCTCCAGCTTTTCTTCGTATTCGGTGACGAACCCGTTGCGCCGTCCGCGCAAGCCGTCGATGACAGAATTTGTCAGCAATTGCGGAAGATTGATTGCTGTGGAAGCCTCAACCTGTTTCCATAACTGCTCGTTCTTGATACGCTCCGAAGCCAGATTACCCAACGTCGCATTCGCCGCCGCAAGATTGCTTTCCGTAATCGACGACTTCTCGTTGACGACGACAATCTCCTCCTTCTGCGCAAAATCCAACAGGACCTTTTCGGAGTCTTCAAGACGCAGCTTCAACTGCTTGATCTGGTCCTCGAGGAACGTCTTGGCATACGAATTGGCTTCGAATCGTTTGTCGAGACTTGACGCGATAAACGCATCCCCAAACGCGGCGGCAATCCGCTTGGCACGACTGGGATCCACATCGGTATAAATCACGTCGACGAGGCGCGACCCCGGCACCGGACGCACAAGCCGGTTTGCGACAACAATCGCAATCGCGTCAGCCTCTTTGCCAGACTTGGTTTCCGCCCCGCGCGAAACTCCCTTAATGACCGACAAAAGGCTGCCAAGCAGCGAGCCTTCGGCTTGCTTCAGAAACGTCGGATCATCCCCAAGCTTCAGCGTTGACGCAACGCGCTCGGCCATGCTCCGCGTTTGCAGCAGTTCGTACTGTGTCTTGAGAAATTCGTTGTCGATGCCTTCGTTGGCATTGAGGCTCCCACGTTCGACGATCTTGGACGAATTCCGGTCGATCTGAAGCCGTAGCGCCGACGAATACACTGGCGTCATCAGCATGAACCGCAACGTGCCCAACACGAGGAACGCCGCGACAATGCTCGCAATCGCGACACGGTGCTTGATAATCGTCCGCCAGTACTGCAGCAGATTGATACCTGTCTGGGCCGTATCAAATTCCGCTTGTCCCGGATAACCAGCCCCATACCCCGTCCGCGGAGCAGGCATGGCATTGCTGGCCCTTACGAGAGTTCCCTCGCTGGATGTCTGCGCAGCCGACGACGTATTCGAACCTTGATCCATTCCGTCCACGTGAGGCCATCACCTTCAAAGAAGTGCAAAAACATTCGCCACAGGGATGATCTTCATGAACGTCTGGAACGCAGCTTTTGCATCCGACGTATTCACGATGACCACGTCGCCCTGCTGCACCTGAGGATCATCGGCACTGCCCTTGCGGATCGCATCGAGGTCGAATCTGCCGGCATACCGTTTGCCATCGACCTGTCGCACCACGAGGATGTTGCCGGTTTCGGCGATCTCTTCGAGACCTCCAGCACTTGCCAGCAGTTGCAACAGCGAACTCTTCCCACGAATGGGATACACACCGGGCTTTTTCACGGCGCCTTCGACCGTCACCCGTTGACTATTGTATTCCTTCACGAAAACCGTGACTTGCGGCGATTTCAGATATTTGTCGCCGAGTTTTTTGGTCAGCTCAAGCTCGATGTCCCGTGCCGTTTTACCAGCCGCTGCGATTTCCCCCACGAGCGGAAGATTGATGGTGCCGCCATCGGCAACCTGAACACTTTTTGACAGCTCGGGGACCTTGAACACGGAAACGTCGATGACGTCTTCCGGGCCGATCTTATAGGCCGTGTTGCCCGGCGTGGTGACCGCAACGAATGAATCCGTCGCAGCCTTCGAAGAACTTGGCGGCGCGACGGTGGTTTCCCCAAATGCGCCAGCCGTTTCGACTTTGGCCACCGGTTTGATTGCCTTAACCGTCGTAGCCGTCTTCGTTGCAGGCAACCCAGCGGCCGACGCAACAGCCCCGGTCTCAGCCACCGCCGGACCAGCAACCGCGCTTGGCTGTTTGGCGTTGAGTTCGCTCGTTGGCAGACTAGTCAAAGACTCGCCGCAGGCGCTCAGACCAAGTGCGCAAAACACCACGAGAACCGTGCGATGCATGCAACTGCCCGTCCCCATGTTCCAGCCCCTGTGTGTCGCCGTCATTGGCCGACTTTCCTTCATTAGAAACTATAGTCGATAACTGCGCTGCAGACGGAATACTAGGGAGACTACTGACCGGCGCATTGTCCAAAACACCCCTGGGCCGTGTCAGAACGAGATGCTCTGCCTCGACCGTGCCGACGAACTTAACAGCCAAGTCCCGCCCGCGGCTGAGCGAAGGTGGCCGCTTCACTGTATCATGGGCATCCGTGGCAAGAATATGCACACATCCATCTTTTAGCATCCGCTCAGCAAGATTCTGTGCATTCCGGCCGAATGCGCCCGTCAGCGAACCCGCCGTAATCTGCATCCACACACCCGACCGTGCCATCCGCTCGATCGCCGCATAGTGCGAACTAACCCACGTCAGCCGCTCCGGATGGGTAAGAATAGGCACGTAGCCCGAAACCAGGATATTGAAGAAGAACTCTTCGAACTTCTGCGGCGGCACATGGTGGGGAGGCTCGACCAGCACGTAGCGTGAGTCGGCCACTGATAACAACTTGCCGGACCGCAAACCCGCGACCAGATCCGGCACCATGTGAACATCGGCACCCGTCGTCAGCCGCAAGGCAATCCCCGCCTGATCGATTGCCGCCTGAAGATTTTGCACCGCCACACGAATTTGCGGCCCGGTATTGAGATAAAGTCCCGGCAGAATGTGCGGCGTACAAGCCAGATCCGTGACACCGTCCGCAACGAACATGCGCGCCATGGCGAGCGAGACCGAGACGTCTGCGGCCCCGTCGTCAATGCCCGGCAAAATGTGACTATGGAGATCGATCATATCGCTGGACAAATCTCTGTTTGTTAAATGGTGCAGCGCATTACTTAACCCACCATGTGACGCCGCGCACAGCGTCCGTCAAGGTTTGCACGATCCTTGCCCACCAATTCGGTTGACAATGTGTGGCTGCGGGGCCGCCCGGAGTTCCTCGCCCATCAGATGCTATCTCCGCCGCCCAAAATTCGCGCAAGCACGCACTCACACAGAGCCTAACCTGCTCCGTTTTCGTGCAAAATCCGCCAGCTGTGACCTGCACGCATCGCCCGCTCAAATGCCGCCACCGGTCTCAAACCAAATCTTTACACCCGCACAATTCACAACTAAGCAAAAGCCTATGACCTGTAGCCCTTTCGCCACCGGCTTCGTCTGTGTTGCCAGGCGTCATTATCGGTGGGGCCATCGCGGGTGGAGTTATCCTCGCCATATCCGGCAGTGACAGCAATTATCCAACCAGCCCCTGATACGAATCGGTTACCCAGTCAGCCATTGGCAGTGCTGAACAACTACCCGATATCCAATTTTTGGGTATCCGGAGGCGACAGTCTCTGCTGACAAATTTGCACCGCGATAAAACCTAATTGCTCACCAATCATACCGCATTGCCGCATGACCGGCTGATGCGATTGATTTGGCTGATACTGGGGTGTTAACCTCATAGCTTCTCGGCTGGTAGGGGGATAAGTGCGCAAGCGCATCATATTGCTGTTCTTAGACGTCGCTATCATCGTGTTGGCGACGACGCTGGCCGTGCTGCTGCGCGATAATTTCGAGACCCGCATCATCCAATTCCAAGGTCTCCTTCCCTACTTTACCGCAACGGCCCTAACCTCCGTCATCGTGTTGAGCCTGTTTGGTCTCGACCGCGCCATCTGGCGCATGAGTTCGATGCTCGATTATCTTGTCGTCTCGGGCGCCGCGGTTGCCATCGTGATGCTGACGGTCGGCGCAAGCTTCTTGATCAATCGCCTCGAAGGCGTGGCCCGCGCCATGCCGATCCTGCAAGCTCTCCTGATGATTTGCGGGCTTGTCGGTTTTCGCGTTTTAGCCCGCCTTCGTCACAGCTTCCGCAACCGGCCTCGCGTCCAGCCCGCCACAGCGATGATGGAAGGCAACACGATTCCATTCGAATCGATCCTCGTCGTCGGACTGGGCCGCGTCGCCGAACTTTACGTCCAGTCGGCCGAGGAATTCGGCGCAGGCACCAAGCGCATCGTTGGCCTGCTGGGTATCGCCGATCGTCACAGCGGCCGCCGCATCCATCAGCACGCAATTCTGGGCCCAACCGATCAGGTCGAGTCGATCCTGCAAGACCTCGAAGTCCACGGCGTCTTCGTCGACCGCATCGTCGTCACCGTTCCATTCGGCAACCTACCCCCAAAAGCGCGTCAAAGCTTGCTCGACCTCAACACCAGCTCCAATATCAAGCTTGAGCTTTTCGCTCAGCAATTCGAGGCTGCCCACTCTTCCGGCCCCGGCAGGATGGGGCCGGGCACAACGGAACCTGCAGCCCTTTATGAGCTGCCTGTCGGCAATACCAAGCTCCCTGCCCCAAACAAGCCCCCTGTCCCCAAGATCCTGCCGCGCCAAACCTCCTACTGGCAAGTTAAGCGCGCATTCGATTTTACCTGCTCGTCCGTATTGATCCTCGTCTTGCTGCCGGTATTTTTGATCGTCGCGGTCCTCGCAGCCCTAGACGTCGGCCTGCCCCTCTGGTTCTGGCAGCAACGGCCGGGCGTTGGCAAAAAACCGTTCCGTGTCTACAAATTCCGCACCATGCGTGGCGCCTACGACTGGAACGGCAATCGCGTGGACGACAAGGATCGTTCCTCGGTGATCGGCCGCCTCCTCCGGCGTACGCGCCTGGATGAGTTGCCTCAACTCCTCAACATCCTGATCGGCCAGATGTCGTTCGTCGGCCCGCGCCCGCTTCTCGCCATCGATCAATGCGCTAGCAACGAATCCCGCCTGATGATCCGCCCTGGCCTCACCGGCTGGGCCCAAGTCAACGGTGGCCGCCTGTTGACGATCCCTGAAAAGATGGCACTGGACCTGTGGTACCTGCAAAACGCGTCCTTCATGGTCGACGTCGAAATCGTCATTGCAACAGTGCGCATGGTGCTGTTCGGCGAAACGCGCAACGAGGGCGCCATCAACCGCGCCCTCAAATCGCTGCAATCCGATGTCTTTCGCGCAGCCCCCGTCGCCGACCTCCCCTTCACCGAACCAAAGCGGCAAGTCGCTTGACCTTGACAGTGTTCGGACCGTTTCCGGTAGTCCCAGCGCCACACAAACCAACCCCCGCACGCGCTTTGATTAATCGAAGCCACTTAGCGCTGCGAGCGACGAGCCATCCGCCATGAAAATCATGTTCCTGACCCACTATTACCCACCCGAGGTCAACGCCCCCGCCTCCCGTACCTCCGAACATTGCCGCGCCTGGGCCAAGCTGGGCCACGACGTCACCGTCGTCACCTGCGCCCCCAACCACCCCAACGGCAAAGTCTACCCCGGCTTCAAGAACAAGCTTTTTCAAACCGATATGGTCGACGGCGTCCGCGTCATCCGGCTCTGGACCTACATGGCAGCCAACGAGGGCTTCCTGCGCCGCACTCTGAACTACATCTCCTATTTGGCAGCCGTCACTCTGGCGGCCCCCCGCTTGCCCAAACCCGATGTCGTCGTCTCGACCTCCCCGCAATTTTTCTGCGGGCTTGCAGGCCTTTCCGTCCGCACCCTGAAACGCGTTCCCTGGGTGCTTGAAATCCGCGACCTCTGGCCCGAAAGCATCGTCACGGTCGGCGCCATGAACAAAGGCCTCGCCGTCCGCAGCCTGGAAGCCGTCGAACGCTTCGCCTACCGCGCAGCCGACTTCATCGTCCCCGTCACCGACAGCTTCGTCCCCCACATCGCTGAACGCGGCGGCGACGCGCGCCGCATGAAGGTCATCAAGAATGGCGTAGATCTCGCCCTCTTTCAGCAAGACCCTGCGGGTGCCGCCCGCATCCGCAAGGAACTCGGCCTTGAAGGCAAGTTCATCGCGGCCTACGTCGGGACCCACGGCATGGCCCACGGACTGGACGTCATCCTCGACGCCGCAGAAAGCCTCCGCCACGATCCGCGTATCACGTTCCTGCTCGTCGGCGACGGAGCCGAACGCGCAGGGCTCCTGGAGCGCCGCGCCGCCCGCAATCTCGACAACGTGTTGATCCTCGGCCAGCGACCCAAGCAGGACATGCCAGCCATCTGGACCGCGACGGATGCCAGTCTCATCCTGCTCCGCCGCAACGACCTATTCCGCAAAGTCATCCCCTCCAAGATGTTCGAGGCAATGGCCATGCGCCGGCCCATTATCTTAGGCGTCGAAGGCGAGTCGTGCGACCTGCTCATGCAAGCAGGCGCGGGCATCCCCATCCCGCCGCAAGATGCCGATGCCTTGACCAGCGCCATCGTCAAACTCGCAAACGATCCAGCCTGCGCGGCGAGTTTTGCTCAATCTGGTGAAACCTTCGTCCGGGCCAACTTCGACCGCGCCGATCTCGCCAGCCGCTACCTCGACGCGCTGGCAACCGTTGCAAACGGCGGCCTCAACCCCGCATCAGCGCAGGCGGCCCGCACAGCTTCTTCCCCACCATGATCCCCCCGTCCGTCGTCTCAAAATTGATCGAGCGAGCCGCGCGCACTTTTGCCTTCGTGCGCTACATCCCCTTAGCCAAGCTCCTCCGCCGGATCGAACTTACCGCCAAACGCAAACTGTCCGACCGTTTTCCAGCCCGTGCCCGTGATCGCGGCGACGCCAACCCCACACGCGAACGCAGCCCCAACCCGCCCCTGCCCATCTTCTCGCCCCGCTGCGGCATGCTGGCAATTTCCCTCAGCACCCTTCACTTCACCTTCCTCAATAACCGCCAATCCATGCAGGCTGCGCACATGAACTGGCGGGCCCCTGGCCCCGGCCCGGCCCATCAGCTCTGGCGCATGAACCTGCACTACATGGAATACCTTGAAGACGTCCCCGATGACACCTTCAGCACCCTCGTCACCGCCTGGATCGACGCACATCCACCCGGCACACCGGGCGCATGGCGCGACAGTTGGAACAGCTACGCCCTGTCCCTTCGCGTCGTCGTCTGGATGCAGCAGTTAGCCCTTCGCCGCGACCACCTCCCCCGCGACGTCATCGTTCTCGCCGAAACAAGCCTCACGACCCAACTCCGCTTCCTGATGCACAACCTGGAAACCGACCTCGGCGGCAACCACCTCATCAAAAACGTCAAGGCCCTGATCTGGGGCGCCGCCTACTTTACCGGCCCCGAACCGGACCGCTGGCGGACCCGCGCACTGAGCCTCCTCGACACCGAGCTAACCCATCAAATCCTGCCCGACGGCGTCCACGACGAACGCTCGCCGTCCTACCACTGCCAGGTCTTCGCCGACCTCCTCGAATGCCGTCACGCCCTCGGCTCCGACCCATTCAACGGCGAGTTCGACGCAACCTTAGCCCGCATGGCCCAAGCCATTGCCGACCTCGCCCACCCCGATGGCTTCCCCGCCCAGTTCAACGACGCTGGCCTGACCATGTGCTACGCGCCCGCCGTCTGCCTCGACGCCTACGCCAGGCTTGGCCAAGAAGAACCAGGACGACCCAAACCATCGCCCCGCTCCGTCTTCGCCTACGAATCAACCGGCTACTTTGGCCTCCACACAGCCAGCGCGACCCTCATTGCCGACTGCGGCCGCATCGCCCCCGATGACCTCCCCGCCCACGGCCACGGCGACATCTTGAGCTTCGAGCTATCGGTCTACGGCCAGCGCCTCATCGTCGACCAGGGCGTCTATGAATACATCGCTGGCGAAAAACGCCAACGCGCCCGCGCCGCATCCAGCCACAACACCCTCTGCTTCGATGGTGCCGACCAAGCCGACTTCTTCGGCGCCTTTAGGTGCGGTCGCCGCCCCAACCCGACCGTCCGCCATTACGCAGCAACCGCCGATAGCTTCACCCTCATCGGCTCCCACGACGGCTTCGCCCACCGGCCTGGATCGCCGCGCCACATCCGCCGTTTCGAAGCCTCACCCAACGCCCTCGAAATCCACGACACCATCGAAGGTAGCCCTCAACTCCTGGCCTCCATCACCTTCCTGCTCCACCCCAGCGCCCGCGTTACGACGACCTCGACCGGCGTTACAATCGAGCAGCCGGACGCCACCACCACCGTCTCGTCCTCGCTCCCACTTGCTATCGAACCCGCCGTCTGGTGGCCCGACATGGGACACGAACACGCAACTTTCCGCTTGCGGATATCCTTGCCGACCAGCACCCGCGCCGTCACAACCCGTCTGACGTGGACACCAAAACCCACCCCGGTTTGACGATATCCCCTACGTCGCCTTCGCGCCCTCCGCCACCAACCGCGTCAGCGTCACCGCCTGCGTCTGGGCAGGATCCAATCACTTCGT
>JANOVN010000143.1:0-7142 GCA_031417455.1 Hyphomicrobiaceae bacterium
ACAGCAGACGTCGTCCCCAGCGTCCGCCCCATCCTCCACATGCGCCTGTTCCACCCCGTCATCGCGAAGCGATGCTGTGCATCGACGACGACCATTACGGCATGTCGCCCATCGAGGCGGCCGCCACGGCCATCGACATCCACAACCAGGCATCGAAGTGGAACAAGGCGCTGCTGGACAACGCCGCACGCCCCTCCGCCAAAACGGACACTCATCACCCATGTTCAGACCCCACTCAGCCCTCACCATGCCGCCCCCGCGCGCCGCCTACCCCTCCGCGCCCGCGCTCAAATATCTCCCATTCGACAGCGCCGGGATCGCCGCCGACGGCGCGTTCGCGGGTTACGCCAGCCTGTTCAACGTGCCCGATATGGGCAACGACATCATCGCACCGGGTGCCTTTGCCGAAAGCCTGGCGCGGCGCGGCCCACGCGGCATCAGGCTCCTGTTCCAGCACGATGCCTCCCAGCCGATCGGCGTTTGGAAAGGCCTGCGCGAAGACGCCCGCGGCCTTTACGCCGAAGGCCAGCTCACCCTCGATAACTCCAAGGCGCGCGACATCCTGGCCCTGCTCCGGTCCGGTGCCATCGACGGCCTGTCCATCGGCTTTCGCGCCACCACCTCTGGCCGGTCTGGCAAATCAGGCCCCCGCCGCCTCACCAAAATCGACCTGTGGGAAATCTCGGTTGTGACCTTCCCCATGTTGCCCGGCGCTCGCGTCACGTCCGTCAAAGCGCAGCCCCGTTCCCGCAGCCCAACGGCAGACCAGCCCCTCGCCGTCGCCATCCAATCCCTCGCCGCCACCATCCGCGCCAACACGTAAAGTCCACCAAGGAAACCATATGCTCGAAACTCCTGCCCTTGAAACCAAATCCCTCGAAACCGAAAGCATCGCCGACATGATGCGCGCCTTCGACGAGTTCAAAGCCACCAACGACCAGCGCCTCGCCGACCTCTCGGCCCGCCAGTCGACGGATGTCTTGAACGCCGAAAAGCTCGCCCGCATCGAACGCTCGATGGACGAACTGACCTTGAAGTCCGCCCGTCCAGCCATCGGCGGCGTCGCCCCCCATTCCGCCACAGGGCTCGCCCACAAGTCCGCCTTCGACACGTATGTCCGCCAGGGCGACACGGCGACCCTGCGCTCACTAGAAAGCAAAGCCCTGTCGGCAGCGTCGGATCCCGACGGCGGCTACCTCGTCCCGCCCGAACTCGAAGCCACCATCAATCGCTCGTTGATCAACATCTCGCCGATCCGCGCCATCGCCGGCATCCGCCAGGTATCGAGCTCGGTCTATAAGCGGCCCTACGCCACGTCGGGCCTCGACACCGGCTGGGTCGGTGAAACCGCAACCCGCCCGCAGTCCGCGACCCCGACGCTTGCTTCCACGGTCTTCCCGACCATGGAACTTTACGCCATGCCCGCCGCCACCTCGACGCTGCTCGATGACGCCGCCGTCAACATCGACCAGTGGCTTTCCGAAGAAGTCCAGATCGCCTTTGCGACCCAGGAAGGCAAAGCGTTCGTTACCGGCGACGGCATCAACAAGCCCAAGGGCTTCCTGTCCTACGACACGGTCGCCAACTCGGCCTGGGTCTGGGGTAAGATCGGTACGCTCTCGACGGGTGTCGCCGGCGGTTTCCCGGCCAGTGTGCCCTCCGACAAGCTGATCGACCTCATCTACTCGGTCAAGGCCGGCTACCGCCCATCGGCCCACTTCGTCATGAACCGCGCGACCCAGAGCACGGTCCGCAAGTTCAAAGATGTCGATGGCAACTACCTCTGGCAGCCCTCCTACCAGCCCGGCCAGATGCCGACCTTGCTCGGCTACCCAATCGCCGAAAGCGAGGACATGCCGGACATCGACACCAACACTCACGCGATCGCCTTCGGTGACTTCTCGCGCGGTTACCTGATCGTCGACCGCGTCGGCATCCGCGTCTTGCGCGACCCCTACAGCGCCAAGCCCTACGTCCTGTTCTACACGACGAAGCGCGTCGGCGGCGGCGTCGCCGACTTCGACGCCATCAAACTCCTCAAGTTCGGCGTCTGATCACTGGTTGGGTTGGGCGGTCCTTCCCGCCGTAACCCAACACCTTCGTTCTGCGCACGCCACACTGGCCTGAGGGGCTCTCCGCCCCTCAGACACCCCAACCAGGGGCTCGCCCCTGGACCCGCACTTGGTAAATAAAGACGGGGGAGTTCGAGGAGACGTCCCCCTCGAACGGGTTTGGGCGGCAGCCCAAGTGCCCACTTCTCAAGCGCGCAGCGCGCCCTCGCTTCCAACTCCCCATTCGCAACTCCCCACTCCCACATAAAAATCCCCACACCTCGCGGGTGTTCCCTCCTCCGCCTGCGAGGTTGGGCGGGACTGCATGCCTCCGCACGTCGCGCGACGCTGAACGCCTCAGCCGCCGCGCAACGCAGCCGTTGAGTGAAACCGGACCTCATCCACCCGGCCAGCAAGCAGTCCCGCCTCCATTATCTCACGCCCGTCCAACCCTCTAACCGCAAGGCTTCACCAATGGCGCTCGTCCTAACCGCTGGCCCTCTGGCCGAACCGATTACGCTGGCCGAAGCCAAAGCTCACCTGCGCATCGACACGATGGACGAAGACATCCTGATCTCGAGCCTGATCCTGACCTCACGACTGCATATCGAAGCAGCGCTTGGCCTCGCGCTGATCACCCAGTACTGGCAGCTCCAGCTCAACGCCTTCCCCAAGGGCAACGCGATCCCCCTGCCGATCCACCCCGTCAACACCATAACCGCAGTCCGCACCATCGCCGCCGACGGCACCGTCACAACGCTCAGCCCGTCCGCCACGCTCCTTGATACCGGGCCACCCGCCCGCGTCGTCCGCACTGGCCCGGCGTGGCCCGCCGTGACCGCCGCCGCCAACGGTCTTGCCGTCAGCTTCAGCGCCGGCTTCGGCCCAACGGCAGCCGCTGTCCCAGCTCCCATCCGCCAAGCCATGCTCTTGCTCGTCACCCATTGGTACGAGCACCGCGACCCGATCGAAATCGGCGAACCCGAAACGGCAATTCCCAAAGCCGTGTCCGACCTGCTCGCCCCCTACCGGAGGTCACGCCTGTGAGCAAACAACCAATTATCGGCGACCTGATCCACCGCTTCGCCCTGGAAGCTCCCGTTCGCACCGGCGACGGCGCGGGCGGAGCAACCATCACCTACGCCCTCGTTGCCGAAGTCTGGGGCTCCCTCAACGCCATCTCCGGCGGCGAACGCTCCGATGCCGACCGCCTCGGCGGCCGCATTACCCATGCGATCTGGCTCCGCCACCGCGACGGCCTCACGCCTGATTGCCGCCTCCGTCTTGGCACCCGCCGCTTCGAAATCCGCTCCATCCTCGACCACACGGGCCGCCAACGCTTCCTCGAATGCCATTGCGAGGAGTTCATCACATGATTGTCCTGCTCCCGCTTCGCATCGACCATAGCGGCTCCACCGCCCGCCTCCTCGACCAAGCCTTGACCTCCGCCATCGCCCGCACCACCGAAAAACTCACTGGCTCGCGTCCTGCCAATGCGTCCGACCCGTCACCTACTCCCCCCGTCATCGCCACCATCCGCACCACGCCGTAATAACATCGGCGGCGACTGATCCCCCTTAGAAACGTCATCCCGGCGAAGGCCGGGACCCAGGCAACCATCAGCTTGGCTCGTCATTCCCGGATACCCCATGCCTCTCACACCAAGCGCCAGCCTCGCGTTGCAGTCCGCCGTCGTGGCGGCGCTGACAGCCAACCCCGACCTCACAGCCGCGACCGGCGGTACCGCGCGCGTCTACGACGACGTGCCCCCATCGACGCCCTACCCCTACCTGTCCATCGGCCAAACCGTCGAGCGTGACTGGTCCACCGGCACCGACGATGGCCGCGAACACACCCTCACCCTCCACGTCTGGTCCCGCTCGCCAGGCCGCAAACAAGTCCACGAAATCGCTAGCCTCGTCCGCGCCACCTTGCACCAGGCAGCACTCACTCTGACGAACCACCGCCTCATCAACCTTCGCCACGAGTTCACCGAGGCTCGCCGCGAACCCGACAACGAAACCTACCGCGCCCTCGTCCGCTTCCGCGCCGTAACTGAACCGGCGTGAACACAGCGATAACAGACCCACTAATACCAGCGGGCATAAGTTCTGACTTATGCGCGCTGGTATCCGCGCGTCGGGTTGGTGGGGCGGCCACGCGCAAAGCAAAGAGAATACCGTCGCGCAGCCGACGAACCAAAGAGTCAGAACTTCTGCGCGACGGTATTAAACGATGCGCAGCATCGAAGGGAGCAATGCGACCCGCGCCGAGGCGCGCCCGTCGGAGTTGGTCCGAGCGCCGCGAGGATCAGCAACCCGCCGCATCAAAGTACCCACCCACTTACGATGCGCAGCATCGAAGGGAGCAATGCGACCCGGCGCGAGCGCCGCGCCATCGCAGGTTGCCCGGAGCGCAGCGTAGGAACAGCAACCGTGAGATAAATAATGACCGCACAACAAGGCAAAGACCTCCTGCTCAAAGTCGATGCCAACGGCACCGGCGTTTACACAACCGTCGCCGGCATCCGCTCGCGCAAGATCAGCTTCAATCTGTCGACGGTCGACACGACGAGTTCAGAATCTGCTGGTCAGTGGCGCGAACTCCTGTCTGGAGGCGGCGTCAGAACCGCAGGCGTGACCGGCTCCGGCATCTTTAAGAACGCAGCCTCCGACACGATCGTGCGCACGCATGTCTTCAACGGCACCGTCGCGCCCTGGCAGATTGTGATCCCCGGCTTCGGCACCGTTCAAGGCCCGTTCCAGATTCACTCCTTCGACCTCTCCGGCAAACACGACGGCGAAGTGGCCTTTGACATCTCGCTCGAATCCGCCGGGGAAATCACCTTCATCCCCGCTTGATACAACCCCCTTAAGCGATGCGAAAGCATCGCCGGGAGCGAATTCGACCCGGTAGGAACAGCAACCGTGAGACCCAAAGTGCCCAACCACCATCGCGGCGAAGTCGAGGGCATCCTCGACGGCGTGCCCTACAACTTGTGCCTCACCCTCGGCGCGCTTGCCGAACTCGAAGCCGTCTTCGGCGACGAAAACATGCTGGCGCTTGCCCAACGCTTCGAAGGCGGCAAACTCTCCGCGCGCGATTGCGTCCGCATCATCGGCGCAGGTTTGCGCGGCACCGGCCATGACCTCACCGACGCAGCCGTCGCCCGTATGCAAGCCCCAAACGGCATCCCCGGCTTCGTCGACATTGTCGCCCGCCTCCTGATCGCGACCTTCGGCACTGCGCCCTCTCCCCGTGCTTCACGGGGAGAGGGTTGGGGTGAGGGGCGGCAGCAAAACGAGCGTGAGGGGCGGCAGCAAAACGAGCGTGAGGGGCAATCCGCGAGCAACAACGAGGTGACCGCACCCGTCCCTTTCCCTGGTCCGAAGTGATGGCGTTGGGCCTCGGCATTCTTCGGCTTGAGTCGCGCGCCTTCTGGTCTCTGACCCCACGCGAATTTGCCGCCGCCGCCCGCGCCGTCATCGGTCCCATATCCGCCAAGGCCGAACGGCCCCGCCGCTCCGACCTCGACGCGCTCATGGCGAACTTCCCAGATCAGAGCGGCTTGGGCGAAGTGTGAAACGGTTCGCCGCGAAAAGCCGCTCTAAAGAAAAGAGGTTCAGTATGCCCAATTCAAATGCCCCCATCGAAACCTGGACCGTCGCCATCGACGCCGACACGACGGGCCTGCAAGACCAGCTCAAGAACGTCCAGCTCTCCGGCAAACAATTGTCCTCAGCGCTTAGTACCGCCTTCGACGGCCTCGCCATCAAAGGCAAGAGCCTCAACGACGTGTTCTCGACGCTCGCCCTCAGTCTCTCGAAAATGACCCTGCAAGCCGCCTTCAAACCACTGCAAGACGGTCTGAGCGGAGCGATCTCCGGCCTCCTGTCCGGCGGCGGCGGCCAGGCTTTCGCCAATGGCGGCGTCTTCCAAGGCGGCATGCCGACCCCCTTTGCCAGCGGCGGCGTCATCCAAAGCCCGATTGCCTTCCCGCTCGGCGGCGGCCAGACCGGCATCGCTGGCGAACGCGGCGCGGAAGCGATCGTCCCCCTCGCACGCGGTGCCGATGGCCGCCTCGGCATCGCCTCATCCGGTGGCGGCTCGGGTATGAACGTCACCTTCAACGTCCAAGCGACTGACGCCGACAGCTTTGCCCGCAGCGAAACCCAACTCGCCGCCATGCTCTCCCGCGCCGTAGCACTTGGCCAACGCAACCTCTGAGGTCGTGGCGCGTCAGCGTCAGGGGAGCGAACGCGACCCGGCGCAAGCGCCGCCCCATCGGAGGTTGCCCGAGCGCCGCGAGGATCAGCAACCGCGAGATATAAAACTCGCCATGCTTGCCCGCGCCGTAGCACTTGGCCAACGCAACCTTTAAGTCGCAAAAAGACTGAGGGTTGGGGAGCTGCGCTCCCGATGGGGCGTGGGGCTAGTCCCACTCGCGAAGCGACCAAACCCACCAACGAGTCGAGTCCCCGCCATGATCTTCCACGAAATCCGCTTCCCCACCGCCATCTCGCGCGGCTCTCAAGGCGGCCCCGAGCGCCGCACCGATGTCGTAACGCTCGGCTCCGGTTTTGAAGAACGCAACGCGCGTTGG
Source organism: Hyphomicrobiaceae bacterium (assembly GCA_031417455.1). Taxonomy (GTDB): domain Bacteria; phylum Pseudomonadota; class Alphaproteobacteria; order Rhizobiales; family Hyphomicrobiaceae; genus JANXVY01. Next base: position 6,655 of record JANOVN010000143.1, read on the forward strand.
GCCGACAGCCGCCGGTCATACAACGCAGGCTATGGCGTCAAATCCATCGACGACCTCCACGCTGTCATCGCCTTCTTCGAAGAACGCCGCGGGCGCCTCACGGGCTTTAGATGGCGCGACCATACCGACAGCAAATCCTGCCAGCCCTCCCACGCTCCCGCAGTCACCGACCAATCCATCGGCACCGGCGACGGCGTCCGCTCGACCTATCAGCTCACCAAGGTCTACGGATCGGCATTCGCGCCTTGGACCCGCACCATCACCAAACCGGTCGTTGGCACCGTCGACGTGGCCGTCGGTGGCGTCACGCAACCAGCCGCGAACGTCACTATAGATCACACTTCTGGCCTCATTACGTTCCAGCCAACCCACATCCCGCCCGCCGGTGCCGCCATCACCGCCGGCTTTGAGTTCGACGTTCCCGTCCGCTTCGACACCGACAAGCTCGACATCTCGCTGCAAGGCTTCACCCACGGCGCGATCCCCCA
>JANOVN010000144.1:0-1918 GCA_031417455.1 Hyphomicrobiaceae bacterium
CCGGCCTAAAGCGGGGTTCAGCGTTCCGGTCGGGGCTTGGTTGCGGACGGAGTTGCGCGATTGGGCGGAGGATTTGCTGGACGAGGCCAAGCTGCGCCAGGCGGGGTTCTTTCATCCAGCCCCAATCCGCAAGCTTTGGGCCGATCATCTGAGCGGGGTTCGCAACGGCCAATATGCGCTGTGGAGTATCCTGATGTTTGAGGCATGGCGGCGCTTTTATCATCCATCCACATCCTGACAGCTTGCAAACCGCGCCCCCCGCTGCCGCCAAGGCTGCCGAAGCGGCGATGAAACGCATCAACGCTGCCTATGACCAATTGAAGGCCACAGCCAAGGCGGCGTGAGGGGGGATGGTCACGGCCCGCAAGCTGATTGCGGACCCGGAGCCACAGGCACTGACGTCCGATGATCCCTACATCTCCGTTGTCGTGGCGGAATCCCACCTTGCTCTGGGTCAGCCTCGAAAGACCGCGCGTGGGGTTGCCTCGCCGCAGGCGATCTTTCAGATCGACGCGGCGTCGATGCGAAGCATCGCCGAGCGATGACGCGCAAACAAAGGAGAATACCGTCGCGCAGCCGACGAACCAAAGAGTCAGAACTTCTGCGCGACGGCATAAAGGGTTTAGACCGGTTGTGGATGACCCGGCCCATCAGAAGCCGGATACGCCGATTGCAGTTCTGGGGCATCCGGCCGCCGCGCCTCATTCCCTATCTGTGATGGGTTCGCTCGAACACAAGGACGGCGTTATCGTCGATTTCGGTGGACCGACGGAGGGCGGAAATTCCAGCAGGCCGGTCTTTTCGACCGAGAATGACAAGTGGGCAGTCATCGGATTGCATCACGCGGGTTTCGACAATGTGAAGGGCAGGCCGAAGCTCGAAGGTAAACCGGGAACGAACTTCGCAAACGAAGGCATTTGGATCGACTCCATCCGCAATTGCATCGAGGTGGACCGGAAGGGCAAGCCCAAGAAGTCAGTGCGCCCCAAGCCGGTCCATCGAGGGAACCAGCGGTCAGCGCAGGGCTGGTTTAGCGCGGAAAATACCCTCGCTGACGCCCTGCCGCCATTTGTCCTCGCACCCAGCGAGTTCAGTGTGCTCGAAAGCCGGCCCCAGGTACAGCAGCCGTTGGCTCGGCGTCAGGCATCGCACGATCAACTTCTGCGCGATATCTCTCAAGCGATCGGCTGGCTGCCAGAACGGGGCGACGAACGCCGCACCATCCCCATGCACTGTCAGCAGTTGGTCGCCACCAGTGCTCACATCGAAGTTGGTGATCCGCACCGCCTCATTGGCCTCATAAAGCACCCTCCACCGCTCCAACTCATGGATCGTGAGCCTGCCGTCATTTCGTAACGTGATGATGGTGTCGACCGCAGTCTTGTCGGGGGGGCCGAAGGCGACTTTCGTCGTGAACACGTCGCCTTCCAGCTTAAAGCTTTTGAGCGAGGCGAACGCGCCATTGGTCCCAGCCTGGCTATTCCAGATGGTGACCAAGCTATTGCCGTCTACGGTGACGAAGCGGTCGTCCATCGGGCTCCAGGCTGCACCAAAGACGGTGTCGGTGAGCTGGACACAACCGTCCTTGGTCACACTTGCGGTTTCGTCCTGTTTCAGTGTCCAAACGCAGGCGCGCTGGTCTCTAGAGGTCGTGATGATCCGTGTCCCAAAGTGGCTCCACACCGCCGCCGTGACGGGCAGCGAACCGTGTGGCAGGACAATCTTTTCGCCAAGTCTGCCGTCGGCGTCGACGCGATAGATCAGTCCTTCGCCGTTGCCTGCGGCGGCGAGGAGATAGCGGCCATCTGAACTGTAGCTGACGGTTCGAACACGTCCGGCGACGCTTGTGTTCGACACTTTTTCGCCCGTAACGGCGTCATAGATGATCAGGTCGGACGACTTGCGGGCAATGTCCAAA
>JANOVN010000145.1:0-3734 GCA_031417455.1 Hyphomicrobiaceae bacterium
GGCGAGGTGGACAAGAAGTGGATTGTGATCGACGCCAACGGACTAGTCGTTGGCCGTCTCGCAGCCCTCATTGCCCTGCGCCTCAAGGGCAAGCATCGCCCGCTTTATACCCCCCACGTCGATTGCGGCGACAACATCGTCGTCATCAACGCCGAGAAGGTCGTCTTCACCGGCAAGAAGTATGAAGACAAGCGCTACTATCGCCACACCGGCTATCCCGGCGGCATCAAGGAAACGACACCGCGCCGCCTGATCGAGGGCAAGTTCCCCGAGCGCGTCATCGAAAAAGCCGTCGAGCGTATGCTCGAGCGCGGCCCCTTGATGCGCAAGATCATGCGCAACCTCAAAGTCTACAAGGGCGCGACCCACCCGCATGCGGCACAAAATCCGACGCCGCTCGACGTCGCCAAGCTGAACCGCAAGAACGTGAGGGCTTAAAGTCACATGGCAACCGAAACCAAAACGCTCAGCGACCTTGGCAGCCTCAAGCCTGCTGGCACAGCCGGTAGCGCCGTCGTCACGGCATCGAACGGCCAAGCCGCCGTCATCCACGTTCAAAAGCTCGACAAGTTCGGTCGCGCTTACGCCACCGGCAAGCGCAAAAACGCCGTTGCCCGCGTCTGGATCAAACCCGGCAAGGGCAAGATCACGGTCAACACCAAGGATTACAAGTCCTACTTCGCCCGCCCTGTGCTCCAGATGTTGCTCCAGCAGCCCCTGATCGCAGCCGCGCGCGCCGACCAATACGACATCAATGTCACCGTCGCCGGTGGTGGTCTGTCGGGTCAAGCTGGTGCCGTCCGTCACGGCATCTCCAAGGCCCTGACGTACTATGAACCCGACCTGCGCAAGGCCTTGAAGCCCGGCGGCTTCCTGACCCGCGACAGCCGTATCGTCGAAGCCAAGAAGTACGGCCGCATGAAAGCCCGCCGCTCCTTCCAGTTCTCGAAGCGCTAATCGGCCATCACTTGCACCCATCGACAAACAGCCCGCCCTCAAAGGCGGGCTGTTCTCTTTTCCCCTCTCCCCGACCTTCACGGGGAGTGGGCCAGGGTGAGGGGCGGCGTCAACAAGAGCGCGTGAGACGCGGCAGCCTTTCGCGCGCCACGCGCACACGACCTCGCCGCATTGACAGACCCCGCCCGGCCCCATAGCTGACGCACACACCAACCTGCGCCGAGGCAAGCGAGCCCATGACCACGAAACCGAAAATCTTCATCGACGGCGAAGCCGGCACCACGGGCCTGCAAATCCGCGACCGCCTCGCGGCCCTCCCTGCCGTCGACGTCGTCAGCATCGACCCGGCCTTGCGCAAAGACGCCACCGCCCGCAAAGCGATGATGGCGAACGCCGACCTCGTCGTGCTGTGCCTGCCCGACGACGCAGCCTTCGAAGCAACCGCCCTCGCCGATAGCCTCGGCGCGAACAGCCCCCGCATCGTCGATGCCTCGACCGCACATCGCGTCGCCCCCGGCTGGACCTATGGCTTCGCCGAACTCGATGCCGCCCAGTCGGACGCGATTCGGAACAGCCGCCGCGTCACCAACCCCGGCTGCTATCCAACCGGCGCAATCGCCCTGTTGCGCCCGCTGACTGATCGCGGCCTCATCGCCCCGGACACCCCCATCACCGTCAACGCCGTCAGCGGCTACACCGGCGGTGGCAACGCCATGATCGCGGCCTACGAAGTCGCCAAAACCGCCCCCGCCTTCGAGTTGTACGGCCTCAACCTTGAGCACAAGCATGTGGCCGAGCTGCAGACCTACGCCAAACTGACCCGCCGCCCAATCTTCGTGCCCTCGGTCGGCAATTTCGCACAAGGCATGCTGGTCTCAATCCCGCTCCACCTCGACACGCTGCCAGGCTTTCCCACCGCGAGCGACCTCGAAACCGCTTTGACCGCTCACTACAAAGGCGCAAGACTCATCACCGTCATCCCCGGCGCAACCAAAGCCCAATCAGGCCGCATCGCCGCCGAACCCTTAGCGCACACCGACATGCTGGAACTCTACGTCTTCGGCAACGACAAACTGCGCCAAGCCGTCCTCGTCGCCCGCCTCGACAACCTCGGCAAAGGTGCCGCCGGCGCCGCCGTCCAAAACTTGCAGCTGATGCTCGGCTTGGCGTAATACCGTCGCGAAGCGTCGCCCTCTCAATTGTCATCCTCGGGCTTGTCCCGAGGACCCATCAATCCACATGACCGAGCAATCAGTGTTGCCCGCAGGTTGGCCTTGACTCGCCCTCCCTCGTCGCCCATCCCTGCGCCCTCACACACTCACCGGCGAGCGCATCCATGAACGTCCTCCTGATCGGCTCCGGCGGCCGCGAACACGCCCTCGCCTGGGCGCTGTCGTCCTCGCCCCTGCTCACGCAACTCCACGTCTGCCCGGGCAACGCCGGCATCGCGCAAATCGCCACCTGCCAGCCCCTCGACGCGTCCGACCACGCCGCCGTCCTCGCCTTCTGCCGCACCCACGACATCGCGTTCGTCATCATCGGCCCCGAAGCGCCCCTCGTCGCAGGCCTCGCCGATACGCTCGCCGCCAACGGCATCCTCCACTTCGGCCCAACCGCTGCCGCAGCCCAGCTCGAAGGCTCCAAGGGCTACACCAAAGACCTCTGCCGCGAGGTGAACATCCCGACCGCCGCCTATGGCCGCTTCTCAGATCAAAGCGCGGCGCTGGCCTACCTCGCGTCGCAGCCGATCCCCATCGTCGTCAAAGCCGATGGCCTGGCCGCCGGCAAAGGCGTCGTGGTCGCCGAAACCATGGACGAAGCCCGCGCCCACATCAAAGCCTGCTTCGAAGGCACCCTTGGAGCAGCAGGAGCAAGCGTCGTCATCGAGGAATGCCTCGTCGGCGAAGAGGCAAGCTTCTTTGCGCTATGCGACGGCACCCATGCCGTGGCGCTCGCCACCGCCCAAGACCACAAGCGCGTCGGCGATCGTGATACCGGCCCCAACACCGGCGGCATGGGCGCCTACTCGCCAGCCCCCGTCATGACCCCCGAACTTGTCGAACGCACCATGGCCGAGATCATCTTACCCACCGTCGCTGCCATGAACGCACGCGGCACCCCCTTCATGGGCGTCCTGTTCGCCGGCCTGATGATCACCACCAAAGGCCCGCAACTGATCGAATACAACGTCCGCTTCGGCGACCCCGAAACCCAAGTGCTAATGATGCGCCTGAGATCAGACCTGCTCTCAGCGCTCCTCGCTACCGCCCACGGCCTGCTCGGCAACGAAGGCCTGCTCTGGCACGACGACGCAGCCCTCACCGTCGTCATGGCCGCCAACGGCTACCCCGGCACCCCACAGACGGGCACGCAAATTCGCGGCCTCGAAGAGGCAGCCGCCATGCCCGGCGTCCAGATCTTCCACGCCGGCACCCGCGCCGAAGGCACGCACATCCTCGCCAGCGGCGGCCGCGTCTTGAACATCACCGCACGCGGCGCAACCGTGCACGAAGCCCAATCGCGCGCCTACGCCGCCATCTCAAAAATCTCCTGGCCCGGCGGCTTCAACCGCACCGACATCGGCTGGCGCGCCATCCAACGCGAAACCTAACCCGCCGCCTCCCCTCCCCCACTTTAGAGCTGGCTCCGGAAAACTGCACAGGGGCTTAAGTAGAATTTCTGCCTGACAGCGCGCACGGTTGTGCGAGCGAATCAGGAGACACGATGACGAAACGTACACGGCGCAACCACGCTCCGGCCTTCAAGGCGAAGGTGGC
>JANOVN010000146.1:0-2127 GCA_031417455.1 Hyphomicrobiaceae bacterium
CGGCTGGTTCCTGCCGGTCATATCGCGGTATCGCGGCCTCTTTACTGAGGTGCTCGTCATCTCGTTCTTCCTGCAAGTCTTCGGTCTCGTCGCGCCGCTGTTTTCGCAGGTCATCATTGACAAGGTCTTGGTCCATCGCGGGCTTACGACGCTCGATATTCTGGTCGTGGGGCTTGCTGCGATTGGCACATTTGAGATCGTTCTCGGCGGACTGCGCACGTACATTTTCTCGCACACGACGAGCCGGATTGACGCGCCGACCGCATCATCGTCATGGACAAGGGCGTCATCGTCGAGGATGGTCCCCACGACGTGCTGGTGACCCAGGGCGGGCTCTACGCCGACCTCGTTCGCCAATCGATGGGCTGACCCGCATGAAACCCCAGTCCAAAAAGGCCGCCCTCAAACGCAACCGCGAAGAGCTGGAGTTCTTACCCGCAGCTCTTGAGGTGCTCGAAACCCCGCCCCGCCCGGCGGCACGCATGTCTGCAGCGGTGATTTGCCTTGCGTTTCTGTCCGCCATCGTCTGGTCTGTCGTGGGCGAGATTGATACGGTTGCGACCGCCACCGGCCAGATCGTCACCACCGAGCGGGTGAAGGTCATCCAGCCGCTGGAAAACGGCATCATCCGCGCCATCCACGTCCGCGACGGCACCAAAGTGGCCGCAGGCGATGTCCTGATCGAAATCGACCCCACGGAAGCGCAGGCCAACGTGGAGGCAATCAAGTCCGACCTGGGTAAATCGCGGCTTGATGCGGCGGCAGCGTCTGCCCTACTCACTGATGACGCGGCCGCCAATTTCGTACCCGTCTCCGGTATCGAAGCGGTCCTGCTGGACGCAACCCGATCCCAGATGATCGGCGAGTTTGAGAAGCAGCGTACGGCCATCGCCTCGCTCGATGCCGAAATTGAGGATTTGAAATCCGGTTTGGCGCAGATCGAAAGCCAGCGCGAGCGGGCAAAGCAGAGCCTGCCCATCATTGAGGAACAGTTGGCGGTCCAGGAGCACCTGCTCACCGGCGGGATCACGCGGCGGCCGGATATGCTCAACCAGCGCCAGAAGCAGATCGACGTCACGTCGGAAATAACTAATGCCGAGGCCAATGAAATTCAGACGAACGCGAAGGTTACGGCTCGCGTTCGCAAGCGCGAGGAAATGATCGCGACTTACCGTGCGGGCGTCCTCGACCGGCGGACGGAAGCGCTACGCAAGGCGGCGAGTCTTGACCAGCAACTGACGAAAGAAGAGAAACGCCGTCTTGACCGTCAGTTGAAAGCCCCCGTCGATGGCACGGTGTTCGGCCTCGTCGTGTTCACGGTCGGCGGCGTGGTCACGACCAAGGACGTGCTGATGCGCATCGTGCCGTCGGGCAGCAAGCTCGAAGCCGAGGTGACGGTGCAAAACAAGGACATTGGCTTTATCGACCAGGGCCAGCCCGCCGAGATCAAGCTCGAAACCTTTCCGTTCACCCGCTACGGCCTCATCGCGGGCACGGTGAAGGAGGTCAGCCGCGACGCCATTCAGGACGAGAAGCAGGGGCTCGTTTATCGTGCGGTGGTATCGCTGGCGACCGAGCGGATTCTGGTCGGTTCGAAGTGGGTGCCACTGACGCCGGGCATGTCGGCGCAGGCCGAAATCAAGACCGGGCGGCGGCCGGTGATCGACTATTTCCTGTCGCCGTTCCTGCGTTATCGCGACGAATCGTTGCGCGAACGCTAAATCACTCCATGGCCGCCCACCGAGGCGGCCATCCAGAGCCACATGCGATGGCTTACCTGCGTGTCCCCTGGATGGCCGGGTCAAGCCCGGCCATGGAGTGGGAAGGGGCCTGAACGAACGAAAGGGCGGCTTTCGCTCACGATTCTTGTGACAAAATCGCACCGCGCTTTTACCGAAGTGAGGATGCCTGAAATGCCTGTTATCTGATCAAAAAGAGATGGTAGACACGCCCCCTATTGCGCCATGATCTAGCCCACGATCGGCACAGTAGTTTTTAGTAGGATTGAACCAAATGGATATTTCGAAGATGGGCGCGGGCGGTAGCGGCGCGGGCAACGGCGGCGGAGATGCCGAGAACCCGTTCAAAAACCCGGTGCCCGAGGGCGCGGCAAAGACGGTGTCGCAG
>JANOVN010000147.1:0-1675 GCA_031417455.1 Hyphomicrobiaceae bacterium
CTCGCGCATGATCGCCTGCCCGCGCGCAATCGTGGTGCGAAAATGCGCCGTCCCCGGTGCCAAGTCCCCATGATGCAGATAATACGGCGTCACCCGCGCCTCGACGAACGCCCGCATCAACGCCTCCAGCGTCTCGACATCGTCATTCACGCCTGCCAGCAGCACCGTCTGACTGACGAGCACAATCCCACCGTCCGCCAGCCGCGCCAACGCCGCCCGCGCCGCGCACGTCAACTCCCGCGCATGATTGGCATGGACCCCGACATAAACGGCCTTGCCCGGCACTTTCAGCGCCTCCACCAACTCGTCGCTGACCCGCTCCGGCGACACCACCGGCACCCGCGTATGCCAGCGGATCACCTTGACATGATCAATCGCCCCCAGCGCCACACCGATCTCGGCAATCCGCCTCGGCGACAAAATCAACGGATCGCCCCCGGTGACGATCACCTCCCAAACCTGCGCGTGCTCCCGGATGTATAAAATCGCCGCCGCGATCGCGTTGGCCCCCAGCGTCGTCCCAGCCCCTGGCCCCACCATCTCGCGCCGGAAACAGAACCGGCAGTAGACCGGGCACACACCCGACACCTTAAACAGCACCCGGTCGGGGTAGCGATGCACCAGCCCCGGCACCACCGTCTTGTCATGATCCCCAATCGGATCCGCCATCTCGGCTGGATGAACATTCAGCTCGCGCGGATCGGGAATGAACTGGCGCCCAATCGGATCTCGCGCGTCGCCGATCAACTCCGCCATAGCAGGCGTCACCGCCACCGCATACCGCGCCGCCACAACCGCAAGCTCGTCGGCCCTTTCAGGCGCAACCAACCCCGCCTCAAGCAACTGCCCGATAGTGTTCATACTCCTCCCTAACTGTTTCCCCGGAATTCGTCGCGCCCTTCGCGGCGAATATCCGGGGCCCTTGCCACTCACATTGAAACACCAAACTGACAGGTAACGATCCCGGATAAATCCGTGAAGGACGGATTTTCCGGGAAACCAATGGGGCAGGGCGATCAAGGAATTTCTACCCCAGCGGCGTCCATATGACCTGCTCGATCCGCTCAGCCCCGGCGGCCAGCATCACCAGCCTGTCAAACCCCAAGGCGCACCCGCTTGCTTCCGGCATCACCGCCACCGCCGCTAAAAAATCCTCATCGATTGGATACCGCTCGCCGTAGCGCGCCTCCTTGAGTTGCATCTCAGCTTCTAGGTTTGTCCGCTGCACGTCGCCATCCCTCAACTCGGAAAACCCGTTCGCAACCTCGACCCCGCACACATACAGCTCGAACCTCTCAGCCACCCTCGGATCGCCCGGAGACACCTTCGCCAACGCCGCCTCGCTCGCTGGATAATCGCACAGCAACGTCGCCCGCCCCACGCCCAGCCTCGGCTCGATCCGCTCCGTCAGCACGCGGGCGAAGATATCGGCCCAACTGTAATCCGCCCCGACCCGAACCCCCTGCGCATCCGCCGCCAACGCCAGCCGGTCCCTGTCGCCCACCGTCGCAAGCAGATCAATCCCCGCATAGCGCGAAAACGCGTCGCCGACCGTCAAACGCTCAGCCTCAACGCGGGGATCGCACGTCACCCCGCGATACGACACCCACTTCGTTCCAGCGGTCGCCGCCGCCAGCGCCAGCAGCGCCGCGCAATCGGCCATCATCGCCTCATA
>JANOVN010000148.1:0-4961 GCA_031417455.1 Hyphomicrobiaceae bacterium
CTGGCGGTGCGCATTGCCGGTAAGGAAAGCGCCTGGGCCGGACGCATTGAATCCGCCGTCGGCATCGGCGGCGCTCTCGTCGTAATCGTGCTCGGCACCGCAGGCTTTCTGGTCGCCCTCCGCGGCCCTGCCCCGTTCTAAGACGCACCTGCAACACCGGCCCAAACCGGCACGCGCGTTTACCAGCACACCGTGAAATTTCACTAGTGTCTCGCAACTGAGCTAATCTTTACGCGCGGGTAACCCTCCCGCGTTGTGAGCGTAAAAGTCCCATGTCGCGTAAATTGGCACGCGTTGCCGCCTTCCTCCTTGCCGTGACGGTCATCCTGGCCCCAGCCCATCGGCTCGATGCTGCCCGCAACGACGCCCTCGTGACGCCGCATGCGGGTCCCTACGAGTTGGTGATTGTCGAAGTCGAAGGCTGCATTTATTGCGAGATCCTCCGCCGCGACGTGATGCCAGCCTTTGATGCGTCGCCCCAAGCCAAGGAGCTGCCGGTCCGCTTCCTCGACCTCAACACACCCGCTGCCAAGAAACTTGAGCTGACCGAAGGCCCGCTGACGACGGTGCCGACCGTCCTGCTCGTCAAAGGCAACCGCGAAGTCGGTCGCGCTGCCGGCTACATGGGCCCAGAAGGCTTCTTTCAGTCCATCAAGTGGATGATGAGCCACGCGGAGTGATCGGGTGCGCGCAACGCGCAAAGGGAAATAGAGCAACGCTAAACCAACCAATTGTCATTCGTGCGCGGATGTCGTCATATGGCCAAGGAAACCCTCAGCAAGCTTAATCCTCGCAGGAGCACCGCCATGGACCGCCGGGAATTTCTTGTGGCTTCGGGAAGTGCCGTCCTGGCAAGCGTTGGCCTCGGCAGTCCGCCGCGAGAAGCGTTTGCGACCCCCCTCCCTGCTGCGCCCTCCCGCGCTCTTACCCTAACGGTCGCCGATGCCGATAGCGTCAGTTGGGCGCTCGGCCAAGCCCGTGAACTCGCCCGCCGCATCGAACTGGCCAGCAACGGTCGCTATGCCGTCGCGGTCGCAGATGTCGTCAAAGTGAAAGCGATTGGACTGAACTTCCTCCGCGCCTCGCAACTCGTCGAAGTCGACCGCGCGTTCGCCTTTGCAACCGGCTTGCCGGGCACCGCAGCACTCGATGCGCAAGCCGTAGACACCTGGATGCACGCCGCAGGCGGACAAGCAGCCCTCGATGAACTCGCAGCCGCCCATGGCTTGAAAGTCTTGCTCGCGGCTCACGGTGGTGAAACATTCCTGTGGTCCGCGCAACCCCTACGCACGGCCGCAGACTTTGCTGGGAAATGCGTCCAAGCCGAGGGCTTGGCGTGCCATGTCGCGGCGGGCCTGGGAGCCGAGCCGTGGCGCATTTTACGCGGAACCACCGCCGGTCTCCTCGCGTCCGGTGAAGTTGCAGCAGTTGAGGCGAGCGTTCCAGACGCAATCGCCCTCGGCCTCATGCAGGCAGCCCGCTTCGCCAGCACCGACGCCTTGGCTCCGCGCGGCCATGCAGGCGCGTTGACCATCCGCCTCGACCTATGGAACGCCCTCAGCCCAGCGGACCGGACGATCATAACAACCGCCGCGCGGGAAAACTATCGCGAATCCGTCCGCATGAACCGCCTCGGTGAGGCGTTGAACCGTCGCGCGCTCCAACGCGCCTACGCCATCGAAGTAAACCCGGTTCCGCCAGGGTTCGCTGCCTCGATCCAAACCGTTGCCCGCGCCGTGGCGGCTCAGGCAGCCACAAACAGCCCGCACGCTGCCAAACTCAACGCGAGTTATATGGGATTCTTGAGCTCACAGCAGGATTTGACCGCACAAGGTTCCACAGTTTAGGCTTTTCATCCGACAACGGTGCTGTTATAGCGTGCCAAAACGACGCAGCTTATCATAACCAAGCCTTATCACATCCAAAGCCTATCACATCCAAGGGAAGCGAACACATGGCGAAAGATCATCTGGCCGAAGTGAAGAAATATGTGCCTGCCGCCGACGAAAAGGTGGTCGCAGCCATCATCAAGCACCTAGGCATCGCCCTGAAAAGCACCGACGCCTCGCTCGTCTCGTGTTCGAGCAAGGACGAGTTGGCGCGCGTTCGCGATAGCTGGCTGAAAAAGAAACTCGCGTTGACCGACGATGACAAGGCGCTCGATCAAGCGATCGGCGACATCTGCACGCGTATGAAAGCCGACCAGAACAAGGACCGCGTGGCGTTCTATTACTTGCTCGCCGAAAAATACGGCAAGCTCGCCTCGCTGGTGAAATAAACCCCTTTCGCAGTCCCCTTGGCTGTATCGATCGCGAGCATGCCCAATGCGGTGTGCTCGCATTTGCGTCGTGCGAACCCGTATATTAGGGTTCGTAAAGGAGTATGTGTTATACGCGACTGGTTGAGTTGATACGCTTGAGCTTCAGTAAAGTGTGATTGTCATGAATGCGCCAACCTTGAACGAGTTGCGGAATTCGATCCCCGCGCGCGATCTGGCCGACGAGAAGATGATGCAGGTTCGCGATTTGCTGGTCGGCGATTTTCTTCGTGAGACCCAAGCCCGCATGATGGCGCTCGAAAACCGCCTGCGTGATCTGGAAAATGGACTAGGCCAGCGCCTTGTTGTTCTCAACCAGCGTATCGATAGCCTCGCAGCCGACCACACAGTCGACCGCCGCGCAGCCTTCGATGAACTCTCCAAATACGTTGCCGACCTAGGCGACAAAATCCGCTCCATCCCGCGCTAAGAACCCTGGCGGCCCCGCAGGGCAGCAGCAAACTGTAAGCGCAACCAAGAGAACAAGCAAAAAGTTGCGCCGCGCGTTGAATTGGGGTCTGGTGAACGGCGATGTCCCAATCTGTCGACAAACTGAAACAGCTGCTGTTTGCGCCTGAAAGCGAAGCGATTGCGGCGCTGACGAAGCGCATCGAATCCGTCTTTGATCGCGCGGGCACCAATGAACGCTTCCAGGCCAGTGTCGCCAAGGTGCTTGATGGCGCCTTGCGCGACGCCGAGGTCGAGCGCCACGATCAGGTCGCGTCAGCCATCGCGCCGTTGATCGTCAAAACCGTCAAAACCGAGATCCACAACTCGACCGACGATCTGGTCGAGGCGCTGTATCCAGCGACGGGCCGCATGGTGAAGGCCTACGTGGCCAGCGCCATCCAGGACCTCACCAACGAAATCAACCGCAAGCTCGAAGCCAACCCCGTGATGTTGCGCTTGAATGCGCTGCTATCGGGCCGCTCGGCTGGCGAGTTGGCCTTGGCCGACAGTCAGCGCTTGAAGGTGGAGGATGTGTTCCTCATTCGCCGCGCGACGGGGGAGCTGGTTGCCCGCTGGCCGCAAGGTGACGGCCGTTCCAATCTCGATCACGTCATGGGCGGCGTGCTGACCACCATCAACGAGTTTACATCCGAAGCCTTCAAGGCCGAAGGCTCGGCCCTGCGCCAGCTCGATCTCGGCGACGCGCGCGTATATCTGCGGGTCTCGCCCTCCTACCTGTTGGCGGCGAAATGCACCGGCACAGCGCCCGCCGGTGCCGAGCAGGCATTTGACGAAGAGTTTCTCAACCTCGTCGATCACCATGACGCAGCCTTCAATGCCGACGCCCAGTCGGGTAGCGAGGCAACCAAGACCGCGCCGTTGCTGAAGGAATTGGCCGCCCATCTGGAAACGCGGCTGAGCGGTCTCCAGCCAGGCCATGATAGTCTTCGCCGCGGTGCGCGCCCGTTGACGACGCTGGCGGTGTTGATCGGTCTGCCGCTTGCGGGCTGGCTCGCATGGAGCATTTTTGTCGACTATCGCCTAGGCCGCACCGAGCGGGTCGCGCGCGCGACGCTGCATAGCGTCGCTGAAATGAACGGCTACCCGAGCGAAATAAAAGCCTCCGAACGCGGCAACCTGCTGACCATCTCAGGGCTCGCCCCCACCGATGGCGTGAAAGCAACTCTGATCGCCAAGTTGCGCGCCGCCCTTCCCGGTGTCGGCATCAACGACCGGGTGAGCGCGGTGCCGGCCCAAAGCGCCGACGTCCGCCCGCTCCTCAACGAACTGAAACAGGATCAGCGCGCCTTCGAGGTCAAGGTCGCAGAGCAGGTCGCCAAACAAAATCAGGAACGCGCATCCCGCATTATGGCGCACACAACCCGCGTGCTCCGAGAAGCCGAAACCGTCGCAGCCCCAGCCGACAAGACCGAAATTTCCAAGTTGGCCAATGAGGCCGGGACCTTGACCAAAACGCTGGTCAATGGCGTAACGCCCGAGGCGCTGGCCACGGTGCCAAAACAGATTCAGGCTCTGGCGTCCGGCATCAAGGCGCTGTCGCTGTCAGGCCTCAGGCTCGCGGCCAACGCCACCGCAGCAACCATCGAGGATGCGTCTGCCGCGAGCGATGCCGTTACCCTCGTCGACGCCGCCAATACCGCCGCGAACGCTGCCCAAGGCTATGTCGAACTGAACGCTATCAAGCGCAAGCTGGACGACGAGGCGGCGCGCTTACGTGCCGCCATCGCGGCCATTCCACCCCCGGCAGCCCAAGCCGTCCTGACGCCGCGCGAGGTATTGGAGCGTTTCGTCCGCTCGAACGCCATCTTCTTCAACGAAACCACATCGTTCCGCGACGACGCCGAGGCCAGCCGCGTGCTCGACGAGATTGTCCGCCTGATGCGCGCGGACGGCTTGTACCTGCGCGTCGTCGGCTACACCGACGATGCCGGCACTCCGGCCAAAAACCTTTCGATTGCGAAATTGCGTGCCGACACAGTGACGGCTGTTCTGATCGCGCGCGGCGTCCCGCAAAATCGACTCGTCGCTCTCAACCGGATCGCGCCGGAAACCAACGTAAGTCCTGTCAATGGCGCCGGTAGCGCCAACCGTCGCGTTGAGTTTGAAGTTGGTTTCAATGGCGAAGGCGGACGTTGAATGAGCCGCGCACGCAAAGTAATGCTGCTCGGCGAGA
>JANOVN010000149.1:0-2402 GCA_031417455.1 Hyphomicrobiaceae bacterium
CGCCTGGCGAACTGCGAGGGATTGGAACTTCGTTTCCAGCTAACCCAAAATTCCGATTAACCGATTTTTCACGAGACACGGGGACGGGCTGCTGTGACGGTGTGACGGTCGGCGCCCAATCTCGGGCGGGGGCTTCGACCAAAGCAAGCGGTTCGACCACGCGCGGCTTCGCCTCGGGCGCGACAACCGCAATCGCCACAAACGACCCGATCACGAAAAGAGCGGCACGGCCCCGTGTTCGGAATGGCGGAAAAGGGTATATGCACGCCAACAACCCCGCCAGCATCGCAAACATTAAAAGTAGCGCAATCGCTGCCATGCCGCCTCCCAGCGTGATCCGTCAGCGGACAATCGCATCTTGGCATGAGTCGGACAAGCGGCGGGCAAAGTCGCTCACAGATCAGTTGCATCGACTTTGCGGACCCGCCGTAGCATCGGCGTAGCATTTTGCTGTGTCTGTTGTCGGAGTATCACACCCAAACAGGCAAGCAATTTCGCTCTAAAACGCCCGTATTCATTGGGAAAGGAGATTGGCGCACCATACAGGATAAAAGTGCGAACACCTATGTAATTGAAATGGCTATTTAATTTTCGGCAGCTTCGGTTGCGAGGCCGCTGGCTTGGGCGTCTCGGCTGGCGACAACGCCGCGAGGTCGGCGAGGTCTTGTTTGCGCTGGCGGACGCGGGCGGTGTAGCTGGCTTGGTTCTTTCGGCAGATCAGTTGGTGGGGTGAACCCTTGCGCTCGGTGCGCATATCGACGTCGGCGCGGGCGCGCTTGATCTCGGCCTCCACATGGGTGCGGTGTTGTTGGGCGGCGCGAAGTGTCCAATCGGGCTGTGTGGGATCAGCAAGGAATCGCGAGAGGCCTCGGCAATGCTCGCATTGGCAGGCGATGTTGCTCGGCCGGCTCCAGTCTTGCGGCGGCAGCAGTGGGAGCGCCGTTCGATGCTGCAGATGTGTGGTCGCGGCCGCCTGTAGGGCAACCGCCGATAGCCCGTCGACCCGGGCCTCAGTAACGACGCGCTTCATTGCAGGAACCAGCACGCTATCGAGATCGAAATGCCGTGGCCAAGCCAGCACATGGTCGGCAAACTGTTTGGCAAGCGCCTGATCCACGTTGTCGACGACCACTACGAGGTCCGCCACCAGGGCGGCGTCGACTGTTGCAACCCGCGCACGACCCCATCGATCTTTTGGCGCTGCAGCCGGATCACCGGGCAGTGCACAAACCAGCTTTGCTGCAGCGTGCATCAGAAGACGAGGCTGCTTGGTGTACAGGCGAGCGTGCGCAAGTGCCAAGAGGGCGGCACATGCGCCCGGTCCAGCGACTGCATGGTCCTCGACGATGGCCGTCAACGCCGACGTCGCACGCTTTGCGGGCAACAACGCCAACGCATCGATGATCGACGTATGGTCAGACTTGGCGTGGCCGACCTGTGCCGTCAGCACACCAAATGCTACGAGAAGGCCCTCAGCATCCTCGAACATGGTCAGCACCGCCAGCACGCGGGCGAGGCCCAGCTCATTCTTCAAAACGTCGATGCTTTCGGCGTCTTCAACATCTTCGTCGTCGTCTGTTTCCGCGTACGTGCTGTCAGAATCGACCACGAACGCTCTGCGGCCGCTGGTGTGGATCGCCGTGCGCCAAGACGCAGCGGCCTCCCTGCTGCTCCAGCTTGTCGGAGACCAGGTCGCGAGGACGAAGCGCGCCAATTCCAGCGCCTCTGCCTTAAGCGGAGAATTTGTGCGGGCACCATCGGCTCGCCACTGTTTTGCGAGGTTTTCCAGATAAGGCAGAGTTGCCGAAACGCCCGCCTGATTGAGAACAGCTAACCGGTTCGCCGAGGGCCACAACACCAGTGCTGCACGGGCATAGGTCCGATCGAACGACGCGCCTTCGTTGCCAGTCGCCTCGTGAAAATGCTCCTCGTCCGGGTCCATGTCCTCCAGCGCATCGGCAGGTGACACTTCATCGTCCTCGACCGGCAATTCAACCAGCGAAGCTGGCTTGCCATCGGGGCGTCGCCAATCCGACAGCGACCGGCCGCTGTCGAAGATTTCGCCGACCTCGAATTCTTGGCGCGTCTCCGCCTTGCCCGCGTCGCGTTGCCCCCGCCGGTAATGCCAGTTCTCACGGCCGGTATATTCCGCCGACCCGCTCTCCCAGACATTTAGGTGCGCGAGATGCAGGTCCACTGCTGCCTTCGGCGCCGCTGCGATGAGCAACCGAGCAACGGCGGCGTCAGCGCCCTTCAGCGTCTCAAACCCGAGTTCAGCGGGCGTGTAAGCGTGCTCCAACGGCAAAACCAGTTTTAGCGGCCAGACTTCGCCATTGGTCTGCACAGACGCGGTCGGAGCTGAACCCTTCGCCCAGCGGTCGAGCAACACCGCAACCCGGTCG
>JANOVN010000150.1:0-10223 GCA_031417455.1 Hyphomicrobiaceae bacterium
CTAAATCCAATTCAGCGCATGGTTTTAGTGCGGAACGAGGGCAGAGGCGAATGAAAAATTAGAAGGGGTTCCAGGTGGGATTTTTGGAATACTTCAGATAGCCCACATTGGCGCCGAAGCGCGCGCCAACGCCGGTTCTGATGGGGGCAAGCGTGATGTTGCGGTATTTTTGCAGGTTTACGCCAATGCCACCGACGAGATAGGCCGAGCCTTCAACGCCGCCAAATCGTTCGTACATATCGTTCGGGCTGGTCATATTGTAGACCAGTACCATGACCTTAGAGCCTTCGCCGCCGACATCGTAGCCGAGCGAGGGACCCTGCCAGAACACCTTATGGTCGCCTGCATCCTTGGTGTAGAGCATCCCTTCGCCGTAGCGCAGGCCCGCAAAGAATGCGCCGCCGCCGTCTTCGCCGAGGACGTAACCGTTGGGTCGGCCAGCTTTTTGGTACGTGTACTCGATCGCGCTCGCGAGGCCCTGGGTGATCGAACCGAAGAAGCCGCGACCCTTGTCGACGATTTCGCCTTGGCTGTAGTAGCCGCGCGTTGGATTGTTGGGATCGGTGCTCTGATAACGCTGTTCGGGCGGTGGACCCTGGTCGTAGGCGGGCGGAGGTGAATAGGGTGCGCCGTAGCCGCTGTTGTTGGCAGCGTAGCCGCCATTGCCGCCGTAGCCGCCATTCTGGCCCTGATAAGGGGGCGGGGACTGATAGGGAGGCGGTGCAGGCTGGCCGTAGGTCTGGGGTTGGCCGTAGGTGTTTTGACCATAGCCGCCGGTCGATGATTGGCCGTTCGCTGATTGGCTGGGCGGATAGGCCGGGGCGCCGTAGGCGGAATCGGCACCTTGTCCGCTGCCGTTTTGTCCACCGCCGTAGTCGTTACCGCCAAAGCGGCCCTGGCCACCCTGTCCTGACTGTGTTTCATACGGCACTTCGGCGGGCGGGCGGTAGGCATCATTGCGTTGTGCTATGGCTGGAACTGCGTGCAGGGCCGCGAGCACTGCGCATAACGCCAAACGCTTCGATGAAAATTTCAACGTCGGCATCTTCAGATCCATTTCAAAAGCCATCCCGTTCCGCTGTCAGTCCCGAGCATGCACGAGATATCGATTCGTGTGGAGACGAGCTAGGGCCGAAAGTATCGCCAAAGTGTGGCTGAAACGCCGCAAGCGTGTGACACTTTGTTGTCTCTTTTTGCTTTCGCTCCCCTCGCCGCAAGGACGGCGCTCTCTTTGCTCTCTTTGCTTTCGAATGGTCTGACCTGAAAGTGGTCGGACCATCCGAGTCCGGCGCTCGCGCCGGGTCGCCTTCGCTCCCCTCGCCGCAAGGGCGGCGCTCTCTTTGCTCGCGGACTTTTGACGCTTGCGCCAGCGCAACGGCGCTGTCGGCTGGTTCGGCCGGTGAATGGGCCGGTGCGTAGCGTTCAACTTGCTTTCGTTTTCAGGCTTTCCAGGGGGGCGCTGGAGGCGATGAACTTGGGGTTGAGGTAGCCATCGGCTGTTTTGCCATAGCGGATCGGTTCGCCGTCGAGCGCGACGACGTGGCCGCCGGCTGCCACGAGAACGGCTTCTCCAGCGGCGGTGTCCCATTCGCGGGTGTCGCCAAGCTGTGGATAGAGGTCAGCAATGCCGGCCGCTATCAAGCAGAATTTGTACGACGAGCCCAGCTGGCGGCGCTCGGTGACCGGGAACTGTTCAAGGTAGGCATTGCTCTGGTCGAAGTTGCGGGAGCGGCTTTGCAGGGCGACGACCGCGCCGAAGTGGGGCGCGACGGCTGTGACGGCGGGATGGGCACTGGCGAGGCTGGTGACCGCAGATCCGGGCGGGATCGCGGCGCGCAGGGCGACGCCTGGGCCATCGGTTACAAGCAGATCGCCAAGGGCTGGCGCGTAGACGAGGCCGTAAACCGGGCGGCCGCGCGACACGATCGCGATGTTGATGGTGAACTCGCGATGGCCGGACACGAACTGTTTGGTGCCGTCGAGCGCGTCGACGAGCAGGAACGACTCACCGACCGTCCAGCGCTGTCCCGCCGCAAAGGCCTCCTCGGCCACAACGGCTGGCCCCGGCATGATTTCGGCCAACGCCTTGAGGATCATCGCTTCGGCTTGCTGGTCGGCAATAGTCACCGGCGACTGGTCGGCTTTGGTTTCAACCGCGCATCCAGCATCGAAATAGCCCATTTCCAGCATGCCTGCGGCGAGCACGACCGGCAACAGGGCATCAGTGAGCGCGCGGTGTTCGTGCCTCGTCATATCGGTTGATTCCCCGTTCGTTGTGCGGATTTGGTCACCAGCGTTTGTGCGACTCACACCAAGGTGGCAATAGGTGTTTGAACACCCTTACCCCAAGCCCGCGCGCAACATCGACGCCGGGCATGCTGCAAACGAGCGCAATACACCAGGAGTTTCCATGCACGCCGTCCACCCTTCCGATCTCGAACTTGCCGCGCTCATCTCAAGCAAGATCTGTCACGATGTGATCGGACCGGTCGGCGCTATCTATAATGGTTTGGAAATTCTCGACGAAGACAACGACGCCGAAGCCAAGACCTACGCCATGGATGTGATCCGAAATGTGACCGAAACGGCGTCCGCCCGGTTGCAATTTGCTCGTTTTGCGTTCGGCGCTGCCGGATCGGCCGGGGCACTCATCGATTTGGGCACCGCCGAGCAGATTTCGCGCGGGTTTGTGGGAAGTGGTAAACACAAACTGACCTGGACCGGGATTCAGGGGTACATGATCAAGGACAAGGTCAAGTTGCTGCTCAATCTCGTCGCGAGCGCCATTACGGCGTTGCCGCGCGGCGGGGAAATTGCCGTATCGATGGCTGGCAGCATCGAGGCACCGAGTTTCCTGTTACGCTGCAAGGGACAATCGGCGCGGCCGCCCCAGCATTTGACTGAATTTATCACCGGCAGTGCGACGGCTCCGCTCGATGCGATGACGATCCAGGCCTATTATACGTGGCGACTGGCTGGAACCGCCGAGATGCGGCTCGAGATCCTCAAAGACGGCGACGACATCCTTTTGTCGGCAAAACCGGGTTGATAAAGCGCGTGGCGGCATAGAATCATGACAATGCCGCCATTCGGGCCCGGCGCGTCAACACTGCTTTAACGTCGACAGGGCATCGTCATGGAATTGCGCACATGACGGGGTTTTAGCTGTGTCTTCCAAAAATACTTGTTTGGTTGTCGAAGATTCCGATGTCGTCCGCAAAGTGATGCGGCACATCATCGAGGGTTTGAACTTTTACGTCGACGAGGCAGCCGATACGGCGGACGCTCTGGCCCGCTGCAAAAAGCAATTGCCCGAGGTCATCGTACTCGATTGGAACATTCCAGGTTCACAGCCGCTGGAGTTTGTCGCCACGGTCCGGTCGCTGCCTTTGGGCCGCAACATTAAAATCCTCTACGTCATGACCAACAACGAGCCCGCTGAAGTCAGCCGCGCCATCACGGCGGGGGTCGACGCCTATATGTTCAAACCGTTCCCGCGCGTGACGCTTGAAGCCAAGGTCGCCGCCCTGACGACGCGCGTGCGCGATCCGCTAGACGACATCGATTATCTGCAACTGCCTGCACGCGTGGCTCTCGGCGGGCGTTGAAGCGCTGGCAGCCGCCGGTCCGACGCGATAAAGCTAGCGGACGTTCATCCGTTAGCTGGCTGGGGTTTATTTGCTGCGCATCGATAAACTAAAGGCTGGCCGCTTGCCGCCACTCTCGTTTGAAGTGGCGGACGGGGAATGCTTGTCTCTTGAAGGGCCGTCGGGGGCTGGCAAGACCAAACTGTTGCGGGCTATCGCCGATCTTGATCCTGCCGCTGGCCATGTCTTTCTCGACGGGGGCGAACGGCGCGAAAACCCAGCCACTACCTGGCGGCAGCAGGTGCGCTATTGCAGCGCCGAGCCTGCCTGGTGGACGCCGACGCCACGCGGGTCGTTTCCCGCTGGATCGTTTGAAAGCAAGGACACCACCGTGCAAAGTTCTCGCGGGCGGGGCTCCCGGTTGGATCGCTTGATGCGGTCGCTTGATCTCAATCCGGGACTGCTCGATCAGGGTATTTCGACGCTGTCGACGGGCGAACGGCAACGGCTCGCATTGGTGCGGGCACTGTGCGACGAGCCCAAGGCCATCCTGCTCGACGAGCCTACCGGCTCGCTCGATCCGGTCAACGCGGGGCTTGTGGAAGAGCTGATCCGCTTTCTGCTCTTGTCGGGGCGGAACATTATTCTGGTCAGTCATGATCCACGCCAAATCGAGCGTTTGGCGCACACCCGGTTGCAGCTCGCCCAGGCGGCACCGGTTGGCGCCGAGGGGTTGGCTCCATGACTTACGTGCCTCTCGGTCTCACCGATCTGGCGATTGCAGCCAGTCTGATTCTCATCAACGCGCTGATCTCGATTGCTTTCCGACTCAATCTTGAACGTACGCTGGCGATTGCGACGCTGCGGATGGTGGTACAGCTCGCCGCCGTCGGGTTCGTGCTGAAGCTGGTCTTTGATGCCACGTCGCCGTGGGTCACGCTGGCGGTTGGTCTGTTCATGGCCGGTGTCGCGGGGTTTGAAGCGGCGTCGCGGCTGGAGCGGCCTTATGCCGGGTGGCAAGCATATGGCTTGGGGGCCACGACACTGCTGGTGACGGGGTTGCTCGGGTCGCTGTTTGCGACCGTCGTGATCATCGGTCCCCAGCCCTGGTATCAGCCGCGCGTGGTGCTGCCAATTCTGGGCATGGTGCTGGGCAATGCGTTGACCGGTGTCAGTCTGGTGCTTGATACGATGTCGGACGTCGCCGCACGCGAACGCGGTTCTATTGAAGACCGGCTTGCGCTCGGGGCGACGCGGTTTGCGGCATTCGAGGCGGTGACTGCGCGGGCACTGCGAACCGGTTTGATGCCGATTTTGAACACCATGGCGGCGGCTGGCGTCGTAGCGCTTCCCGGCATGATGACGGGCCAGATCCTGGCCGGTGTCGCGCCTATCGAAGCCGCAAAGTATCAAATGATGATCTTGTTTGTGATTGCCGGGAGTACCGCGCTGGCCGTGATCGCCACGGCACTGGGGGCTGTGTTGTTACTGACCGACGACCGGCACCGGTTACGCTTGGACCGGCTCAAGAAAGTTGGATGAACGCGCATAAAAAAACCTCCACCGATTGCTCGGGGAGGCTTTTTTTTGGTCGGTCGAAAGATCAGGGTTTGGCGGCAGCAGGTGCGTTGGCCTTTTCGACAGCTTGAGCTGCGGCGGCAGCACGTTCTGCGGCGACGGCTGCGCGTTCAGCCGCAGCGGCGGCTCTCTGTGCGGCGGCAAGGGCCTGATCAGCAATTGCGGGCTCGACTAAAGCTGCCTTGGGTGCGGGTGGAGCGACAGCGGGCGCGGGAGCTGCGGCCGCTGGCACCGCTGCTGATGGCTTTGCAACTTCGGGAAGCGTGCCGGTTTCGATTGGCGTGACGACAGGGGCCGCTGCAGCCTTGGCCGCAGCGGGCTTTACGGGTGCTGCCGCAGGTTTGGCTGGAGCTGCTGTCACCGGCTTGGCAGGAGCTGCCGCGTCGCCGACCGTTGGGGTAGCGGGCGCGGCGGCACGCTTGACAGCCGACGCCTTCGGGATGGCGGGCTTAGCGTCGGGGGCACCTTCGGCTTTGACAGCCGGGGTAACCGGTGCGCCCTCCCAGCAAACGGTCGCTTCGGCGCGGCAGGTGTGTTCATCGAAAACGATGAAGTTCAAGAACAAGTCGCACTTCACTTCCTTGGTGCCGGTGCGATATGTCGCAATCTTATGGTCGGCAGCCCACTTGGCGATATACTTATCGAGCAGGCCCTTGGCGTCCTTGGTCGGACCGTCCTTGCCATAGTCGTTCACAGAAAATCCGAGCCGGGTACAAGCGGCCGATGCGGGTTGTGCCGCGATGGCAATCAGCAGGGCTGCAGCAAAGGCGCGCGCAACGGTCGAGGAAGAAGGATGCATGAAACTCTCTTGGATGAGTTAGCTTTAACTGAGGGTCACTTTAGCCTTGAGCTTATGCCGTGCCTAGTGGCCTAAGTGCATGAACTGTGCACCAAAACGAAACGCCCGCTGCGGAGCTCATCCCGCAGCCGGCGCTGATAAGCTACTGACTTCAGACAAAATTAGTGAAGGAAGGGGGCGTCGTTACCGTGTTGCCCGGTGCCCACGCCTGAATCATAGAAGAAGCCATGATCGAACGGACCCGAGTTGGTCTGACGGTCGAGCTGGGGATCGCGCAGGCTGGCGGCCGAGCCATATTTGCCGCGGCTATCGCCGTAGGTGTTGATCGAATCTGCCTGCGTGTAGGAGTAGCCGCCGCGGCGGGGCGTATTCGATTTCGACTTTTCGGCGGCGAAAGCAGCCAACGGCTGAACCAACAGCGCGGCGGCTGCCAAGCCAAGAATCCAGATATTACGTGCCATCATCGGTCCTACTCTTCGACGAAATTGAAACTATCCGATCAATGTTAGCCCAAATGTTGCCTGAATTCGTAAACGAATTCGATTCGGATGGCCATTTTTCGAACCGTGTCACTTCCAGACCACTCGCCCATTTAGGAACGGCGCTCGCGCCAGCGGGTGCTGTGCATCCGCTGGCGTTTTTTTGACCGAGATGACCTCGATATTACTTGCAGGACTTCTGTTTGGAGATGCAGGTCGTCGAAATCAGCGTGCTGTCGCAGGTGGTCGTGACCTTACCGACGCCCTTTTCGCCGTTCTTGGCAATCATGTCTTTGACGGCCTTGTTCGACATGAACATGGCGATGTCTTTGGTCACGCCGAGCCCGGAGGCCGACGAATTCGAGCATTTGCCAGCCTGCGCGCCCGTGCTCATGGCAACGGCGGCAACGGTCAAAAGTGCGATACGAAGCATGTGAATTCTCCCTAGAGGTTTGGAACGCACCGCCACCGGCGGCTTACTAAACTGCTAAATCTTACAAATCGTGGCCTTGCCCCGGCAACTGACGCCCAGCCCCGCGCCTGTTTTGCAGATGTAGACGGGACGACCGACCTTATAACCAGGCGTCGAGCCATCCAGCATCCACTGGGACCACGTGCTCCAGCCAACCGACTTGAGCATCCCTTCATACACCTGGAATTTGGCAACCTTGGCGTCTGGACCCGTGCCGTCTGCCGTTTTTACGGAGCACCGTGTCGCGGCGTCAACAGGGGCGGTCAGCGCGAGCGTCGCGACGGCAAGGCTCACGAGGCAAACTATCGCGCGCATATGGTCTCCTAACGGGCAGGCCGGGGGCAATCGAGCGGGTACAGCATGTTCTGCCAGAGTCGAATTACACAGACAAATATCGTTGCGCGTAGTTTCAGCTTGTGCGGACGCGTTCGGTTGCCAGCCAACGGACCTCGCTCGCCGCGCCGGGCGCTTGAGCAAAGATTTCCGAAAGGAACGGCAAAAGCACGTCAAGCTTTTCCTTGAGGCCATAGGGCGGGTTGAGAATGACCAGACCGCATCCCGCCAAGCCGCCGGTATTGGTTGGTTTAATGAGAAGCTCCACACTCAGCAGCTTTTCAAAGCCGGCCTCGACCAGTTCACGGCGGAAGGCGAACACGGGCCGCTGATCCTTGATGGGGTACCACATCACAAAGGTGCCGGTGGCGAAGCGGCGGACAGCGTCGGCCAAGGCCGCCGTTAACCGGGCCAGTTCGCCGGGCTCTTCGTAGGGCGGGTCGACGAGGACGACGCCACGGCGCTCTTTGGGGGGCAAAAGGGCTTTCAAAGCACTCCAGCCGTCTTGGTTCAAAACCTTGGTCTGCTTGTCGCGGGCCATGGCTTGCGCGAGCGTGTCGAAGTCTTCGGGGTGTAGTTCGTTGACGACCAGGGCGTCGCCCCGGCGGAGCATGTTGCGCGCGATCACCGGGCTACCAGGGTAGATCGCGAGATCGTGACCGGCCTGCCAGCCTGGGTTTTCAGCTTTGACCGCAGCCAGATAGGGGGCGAGGATATCCGCAATATCGGGAGGCAGTGGCTCGCTGAGCAGGCGGCCGATGCCATCGCGCCATTCGCCGGTTTTTTCGGCTTCGTTGGCTGACAGGCTGTAGCGGCCGATGCCTGCATGGGTGTCGATGATACGAAATGGCGCGGGTTTGAGCTTCAAATGCTCGATGATGAGGGCGAGCACCGCGTGTTTAACGACGTCGGCGAAATTCCCGGCATGGTAGATGTGGCGATAATTCATGGCGTCAGCCTCAACGCCACCAAGCAGGGTTAGTCAAGAGGGAAAGGTGTCCAGCTTGCTATTCCATACCCAGCATATGCTACACCTACCAGGGTCCTTCCGGTTTTGATTGAAATAGGGAAGGACCCTAGCTCTCGGTTTTGTCGCGCTCCTTTCGGCAAAACCGCTCACACTTTTGCCGGAAGCGCCCTAGCATGGATCGAGATCTGACAACTCTTGAACGAGCATTTCAGCTAGCCGACTCGGCATCTTGCGCAACTGTTGGCGAGATCAAAAAGAAGCTGAAGTCAGAAGGGTATTCGATCAGCCAGATCGAGGGGCAAGCGCTCTTGAAGCAACTCAAGACACTCATCAAAGCAGCAGTCGTGCGCGAGCCTGGGCCTGTAGATTAGATCAACCCCCATTTAGGCCTTCTTGGTCCAGCGGCCGCTTTCGTTCTGTTGCCAGTAAGTGGCGGTGCAGCCGGCAGCTTTGGCGGCTTTCCATTGGGCGCGGGCTTGCGTTATCGCATCGGGGTTGTTGCCGTCGAACATGAAGACCATACGGGTAAATCCGGCGTAACCTTCAGGGTCTGCTCCATCAACCAGGAAGCGAACGCCCGCGCCGTTAGGCGTGTCGGTGCCCGTGGTCAGGTAGACCGGCTGACTTTCCCCGTTGCCGTCGCGCGCGCTGCCATGGGGCAGAAAGCTCTCCGGGCGGTAGGTCCACAGCGCCTCATCGAGCACTTCGAGGCGCTCGGGGGTGCCGATCTGGACCACGGCGCGCCAGCCGCGTTCGAGGGTTTTTTCCAGCAACGACGGCAACACGGCTTCAAGGACTGCGCGTTCCAGATGGTAGAACAGGACTTCGGGAAGCGCCGCTGTCATGGAGCCTCCTGGGCTACTGCTGGGGGTGAAAATAATTTGAGGCTGCTGCTTGAAATCCACAATGCCGGGGCCATCTCCACTGTTCCCGGAGCGGCCCCACCGTTCGGTTCATCGTGCTGAGGCCGTTAACTTCTACAGTCTCGCATACCTGACCTTGGTGGTGGATAGTGCTTTTTAGCGCGCCGGTTCGCTCTGTGTGACCGCCGGGAGCAGGTTGGGTGCCCCCCTCCCGCCTGCTCCCGGCCCATTTTTGTTCAGGACGGCGCTCGCGCCGACGCCTCTTCGGCGCTTCGGTCAGCAAGGGCTGACCGCTTTCTTGCTGTCTGCAGCTATTTCCCCAAAGAAGATATCCGCTCGAGTGCGTCGGTCGGGATGGGCGTGAATTACTTCCGGTATTTGCGGGGGATTTCACCGGCGTCGGCGAGGGCGTTGACGCATTTGCGCGACAACTGCTTGCCGTTAGCTTCCATGCAGCGACGCAGGCCCGTCGAACCGACTGCGTGGGCCGAGCAGAACCTGAAGTAGTCGTCTTCGCAGTGCTGATTGATCTTGTCGCTGTAGGCCTGGGCGGCCGAGCTTGTGAGAAATGCCACGGTTGCGGCGATCAGTGCCGCGCTCAATTGTTTCACCATTCGTACCGTTTCCTCAAGTTGCCTTGCGTCACGTCTTTCAACTAACGCAAGTTGGTGCGTGTTTGAACAGCAAACAAGGGGGATTTCCGTCGGCCTATGGGTCAGAACGCCGCCCTGGCGAGGGCTTGGCGCCGCCATTTTACTTTTCGGCAAACGGATTTTCGCTGGAACGCAGGTTGAAGCGGATTGGGACGCCCGGCATCTTGAAGTTGTCGCGCAGCGAATTGACCAAATAGCGGACATAGGACTTGGGCACGTCCTCAGGCTTGGAACAGAACGCGACGAACGTGGGCGGGCGGGACGAGGCCTGGGTGATGTAACGCAACTTGATGCGGCGTCCGCTCGAGGCGGGCGGGGCGTGTTTGGCAATGGCGTCTCCCAACCAGCGGTTGAGGGTGCTGGTCGAGATGCGCTTGTTCCAAATATCGTGGGCGGCGATGACGGCCGCCATCATCTTGTCGAGGTTTTTGTCGCCCAGCGCCGAGATCGGGATCATGGACACGCCCAGCACCTGGCTCAGGCGGTCGC
>JANOVN010000151.1:0-9533 GCA_031417455.1 Hyphomicrobiaceae bacterium
CGCAATCGTGTGGTAGGGGATCGCGACACCATATTTTGCGCTGCACAAGCGTTTGCCCGGCGGCTTTGCTGCCCACTCCCTGGACCTCACAATGAACCTTCGCAATATCGCGATCATCGCGCACGTCGACCATGGCAAAACGACCCTCGTCGACGAGCTGTTGAAGCAGTCCGGCTCGTTCCGCGAGAACCAGAAGGTGGCCGAGCGGGCCATGGACAGTAACGACCTCGAACGCGAGCGCGGGATCACCATCCTTGCTAAGTGTACCTCCGTCGTCTGGAAAGGTACGCGCATCAACATCATCGACACGCCAGGCCACGCCGACTTTGGCGGCGAAGTCGAGCGTATCATGAGCATGGTCGACGGCGTCATCGTGCTGGTCGACGCGTCCGAAGGCCCGCTGCCGCAAACGAAGTTCGTGGTGTCGAAGGCGCTGAAGCGCGGCTTGCGTCCCATCGTTGCGATCAACAAAATCGACCGCGCCGACGAGCGCCACCTCGATGTCTTGAACGAAATCTTCGACCTGTTTGCAAACCTCGACGCAACCGACGAACAGCTCGATTTCCCGATCCTTTATGGTTCGGGCCGCAACGGCTGGATGGCGCTGGCACCTGAAGGTCCCCAGGACAGCCTCGCGCCGCTGTTTGATCTCGTGCTCGCCCACGTTCCGCCGCCGGTTGTGGAAGAAGGTCCGGCGCGGATGCTGGCGACGACGCTTGAAGCCGATCCGTTCCTGGGCCGTATTCTCACGGGCCGCATCGCGTCGGGGCCGCTCAAGGCCAACATGAATTTGAAAGCGTTGCATCACGACGGCAAGCTGATCGAGAATTTCCGTGTTTCCAAGATTTTAGCGTTTCGTGGTCTTGAGCGGGTACCCGTCGAGCAGGCCGAGGCGGGCGAGATCGTCGCTGTTGCGGGCATGAGCATCGCGACGGTGGCCGATACGCTGTGCGATCCCAGTGTCGACACCCCGATCCAGGCCCAGCCGATCGATCCGCCGACGCTGTCGATGACGTTCCGCATCAATGACGGTCCGTTTGCCGGTCAGGAAGGCGATAAGGTTCAAAGCCGCGTCATCCGTGATCGTTTGCTGCGCGAAGCCGAGCGCAACATCGCGATCAAGATCTCGGAAAGCGACGACAAGGACAGCTTTACCGTTTCGGGCCGTGGGGAATTGCAGCTTGCGATTTTGATCGAGAACATGCGCCGCGAGGGCTTTGAAATCTCGGTGTCGCGTCCCAAGGTCGTGCTCAAGATCGATGAAGAAACTGGCGAAAAGCTGGAGCCGATTGAAGAAACCATCATCGACGTGGATGACGCGCATACCGGCGTCGTCGTGCAGAAATTGTCGGAACGCAAGGGTGAGTTGCGCGAGATGCGGCCTTCGGGCGGGGGACGTACGCGCCTCGTGTTCCTGACGCCGACGCGCGGGTTGCTCGGGTATCAGAGCGAACTGTTGTCGGATACGCGCGGCACGGCCGTGATGAACCGCATCTTCCATTCCTATTCGCCGTGGAAGGGCGACATTCAGGGCCGCCGCACCGGCGTGTTGATTTCGAACGGCACCGGGGAAGCGACCGCGTACTCGATCTTCAAGCTGCAGGATCGCGGGCCGTTCATGATCGCTGCTCAGACGCGCGTTTATGAAGGCATGATTATCGGCGAACACACGCGCGACAACGATCTCGTCGTGAACGTCGTTGAAGGCAAGAAGCTCACCAACGTGCGGGCATCCGGCAAGGACGAAGCGCTGACGCTGGTCACGCCGATGAAAATGACGCTCGAAAAGGCGATGAGCTACATCACCGACGAAGAATTGGTCGAGATTACGCCAGAGTCGATCCGCCTTCGCAAGCGCTGGCTCGATCCGAATGATCGCAAGAAGGCCGAGCGCAAGACCGGGACGGCTGCATGATTTCTGCAAGGTATTGGACCGGAAGACGGTCCAATACCTTGGGACCGGCCTAAAGGGCCGACGGCTCTACGCCGCTTCCAGCAGCAGAGCAGCTGGCTAGATTTGCTTGTTCGAAAGAGTTGCCGCACGACAGCGCGATCAGGGAGGGCATTCCCTGGTCGCGTTTTTTTGTGTGCGTTTTAAACTTTTCCCGGTCTAGATTGAAGCACCCCATTCACTCCATGGCCGCCCTTGAGGCGGCCATCCAGGGCGGCAAACTCAGACCTATCCGTGCGGCTCCTGGATGGCCGGGTCGCGCCCGGCCATGGAGTGGGGGGGCTGGCGATTTAGTCTAATCCAGAAGGCCTCAAAGGCTTCTGGCTGGTTGCCGCACGACAGCGCGATCCGGGAGGGCATTCCCTGGTCGCGTTTTTTTGTGCGGTGTGGATGGGGCCTGGGGCGCTGCGCGCGTGGGCTTTCGCGCTTGTTGAAGCAGTCGGCTTTGCCTTTCGCCCAATCGGGGGAGCGTGCTCCCCCAAACCCCCGCCCTTTTTGGGACGTTTGGGTGAGCGCACAAGTAAACGCCCGCAGTGATGCGGTCGTTGTTCGTCGATAAGTTTGGAGCGTTTAGCGACGCGGGCGGGTGCCGCCGGGGGCGCCGCCGCCGGGGCCGGTTCCGCCGGGGCCGCCACGGACGTCCTTGTGGCGGAAGTTGATGCGGCCCTTGGTCAGGTCGTAGGGCGTCATCTCGATGGTGACGCGGTCGCCGGCCAAGATGCGGATGCGGTTTTTCTTCATGCGGCCAGACGTGTAAGCGACGACCTCATGCCCGTTGTCGAGCTTCACGCGGCAACGAGCGTCCGGAAGGACTTCGTCCACCACGCCCTCGAATTCGAGCATTTCTTCTTTGGCCATGCAAACCTCTGGTTAAACGCGGACCCTAGCAGGGTTTCAGCGCGCACAAAAACGAAAAACGAGGGGAGCAGAGGCATCTGCTCCCCTCGGGAAACTCGGACCGTTCGCTGCTTAGAGCGGACGCAGGTTGATGGCGGCGATTTTGCCGTTACGACCACGTTCGGTTTCGTAGTTGATCTTCTGGCCTTCGCGCAGGGAAGACAAACCCGCGCGTTCAACAGCCGAGATGTGAACAAACACATCGTTGCCGCCTTCATCCGGCTGGATGAAGCCATAGCCTTTTTGGCCGTTGAACCACTTGACAGTGCCGCTCGACATTCGTGCCTCCGGTTAGCATTCGTGTCCCCGAATATGAGGGGATTAGTATCAAAGCGCGCGATTGGAGACGTCTTGTGGCAGTGCGGAGCGCTGTCAGAGTAGGCCAATGCGTGTTCGATGGTCCCCTTTATGGCGCGCCGCAATGCAAAACGCAAGATGTCGCAGGTAAAAGCGTACAGAGGTTGTTGCAACCCGGGATGGATGGGGCGGGGATTAGGGCAGGGCTCGCCGTTCCACTCTTGTATAACTACGATTTTGTAGTTACAGTGGTGACCCAGGGGCAGTCATGCGGTTTGAGTGGGACGAAACGAAGAACAACTCAAACCAGCACAAGCATGGTGTGAGTTTTGAATTTGCCAGTGAGGTTTTTGCCGACCCGTTCCACCTTAGCATCGCAGACCGCGTCGAGGGTGGTGAGCAGCGATGGATTACTATGGGGCAGGTTGGTGGCCTCGTCACGCTAATTGTCGCTCATACGTGGCGCGACGATGCTTCGGATGAAGTCGTGCGGATCATTTCAGCCCGTCAGGCAACGCGAAAGGAGCGACGCAGCTATGAAAATGGCTAGGCACAAGGAAACCGAATTGAAGCGTCTGGTGGCCCGGCGCGAGGAGGATATCGATATGTCTGATATTGCCGAAGTAACGGATTGGTCAGGTGCCGTTAAAGGGCAGTTCTACAAGCCTGTGAAGCAGCAGGTGACGCTGCGAATCGATGCCGATGTGCTGGCATGGTTCAAGGAAAAGGGCGGCAAGTATCAGACCGAACTGAACAAGGTGCTGCGGGAGCATATGCTGCGGGGGCGGAAGAGGGTTTAGGCTAGAAGGCTGTGGCGGTACTCTTCTAGAAGTTGCCGACAGTCCTTTGGTTCAAGGATGACTTTAGCTTCATTTGCGGTGACGTTCCCTTTGAACACCTGTGAAGCATATATGAGCAAATTCCTGAAGCCATTTGTCGTCGAAGTTGGGTCAGATGCAGCCCCGAGGATGATCAGCGTATTGGGTTGGAACACGCTGGTTTTCCCTCAATCTTCCATCTTCAGGGCGGCGATGAAGGCGGATTGGGGGATTTCTACGCTGCCGAATTGGCGCATCTTCTTTTTGCCGGCCTTCTGCTTGTCGAGCAGTTTGCGTTTCCGCGAGATATCGCCGCCGTAGCATTTCGCAGTCACGTCCTTGCGCATCGCAGCGATGGTTTCACGCGCGATCACCTTGCCGCCGATGGCTGCCTGGATGGGGATGACGAACATGTGCCGCGGGATCAGCTCTTTGAGTTTTTCGCACATGACGCGGCCCCGGCTTTCGGCGCGGGTCCGGTGGACGACGATCGACAGCGCATCGACGGGTTCTGAATTGACCAGGATCGACATCTTGACGAGGTCTTCTGGTTCATAGCCGATGATTGAGTAGTCGAACGAGGCATAGCCGCGCGACACGGATTTGAGCTTGTCGTAGAAGTCGAACACGACTTCGTTGAGCGGCAATTCGTAGATGACCATTGCGCGCGAACCGGCGTAGGTCAGGTCTTTCTGGCGGCCGCGACGGTCCTGGCAGAGTTTCAAGATCACGCCGAGGTAGTCGTCGGGCACCATGATGGTGGCCTTGATCCAGGGCTCTTCAATGCTCTTGATCCGCTGCACGTCAGGCATGTCGGCGGGGTTATGCATTTCCTGCATCGTGCCGTCGGTCATATTCATGTGATAGACGACGGACGGCGCGGTGGTGATGAGGTCTAAGTTGAACTCGCGTTCCAAGCGCTCGGTGATGATTTCGAGGTGGAGCAGGCCTAAGAAGCCGCAGCGGAAGCCGAAGCCGAGAGCGGCGCTGCTCTCGGTTTCAAACGAGAAGCTGGCGTCGTTGAGGCGCAGTTTGCCCATTGCTTCGCGCAGAGCTATGAAGTCGGCGGCGTCGACTGGGAACAGGCCGCAGAACACAACCGGTTGGGCGGGCTTAAATCCCGGCAGTGGCTCGGCGCAGGGCACCTTATCGTCGGTGATGGTATCGCCAACGCGGGTTTCGGCGACTTCCTTCATGGCGGCGGTGAAGAAGCCAACTTCGCCAGGGCCCAGCTCGTCGAGCATTTCCTGCTTGGGGCGGAAGATGCCGACGCGCTCAATGACGTGACTGGTTTTGCCAGCTATGAGCCTGATCTTTTGGCCCTTTTTCATCACACCGTCTTTGATGCGGACGAGCACGACGACGCCGAGATAGGTGTCGTAGAAGCTGTCGATCAGCATGGCTTTGAGCGGCTTTTTGGCGTCGCCGGTGGGGGGCGGCAAGCGCTCGACCACGGCTTCGAGGACGGCGCGGATGTTGAGGCCGGTCTTGGCCGAGATTTCGACGGCATTGGAGGCGTCGAGGCCGATCACGTCCTCGATCTGCTGTTTGACGCGTTCGCAGTCGGCGGCGGGGAGGTCGACTTTATTGAGAACCGGCAAGATTTCGAGGTTGCCATCGAGGGCTGTGTAGACGTTGGCGAGGGTCTGGGCTTCGACGCCTTGGGAGGCATCGACCACGAGAATCGCGCCTTCGCAGGCGGCGAGCGAGCGGGAGACCTCGTAGGCGAAGTCGACGTGGCCTGGGGTATCCATCAGATTTAACTGATACATTTCGCCGTCGGTGTGCTTGTAGTCGAGGCGGACCGTCTGGGCTTTGATCGTGATGCCGCGCTCGCGCTCGATGTCCATCGAGTCGAGGATTTGCGCCTTCATATCGCGGTCGGCGACGTTGCCGCACATCTGGATCAGACGGTCCGACAGGGTCGATTTACCGTGGTCGATGTGTGCGATGATGGAGAAATTGCGGATTTTCGATGTTTCGATCATGGGCCGGTGATTAGCATTGGTGGCTCTGCCGCGACAGTGGCGTTGTGCCGCTTTCGGGTTCAGCCTCGGGATTTTCGGAAATTGCGGGCGCGGCAAACTGGGCCACGTCACCCCTTTACTCTTGATTACGACAGGATGGGAGGATATTTCGTCGAACTCAAGATTAGAATTATTCTAATGCGGGGCGATCATGCGCAGGTTTTCGGATTTGGACGAGCGTGAAGTGCTGGCGCTGGCGATCTCGGTCGAGGAAGAGCACGCGGCGATCTACACCGAATATGCCCACGGGATGGCCGAACTCTACCCGGCGTCGGCCAAGTTGTTCACCGCGATGGCGGAGGAGGAGCGGGTTCATCGCGGCTGGCTGATCGAGCTGTTCAAGAAGCGGTTTGGCGATCATATCCCGTTGATCCGCAAGCAAGATATCAAAGGGTTCATGAAAATTGACCCGGCGTGGCTGGTCAAGCCAATGGGAATCGACAAGGTGCGCGACCAAGCGTCGGCGCTCGAAGGGGAAGCCTACCGGTTTTATAGGCGCGCGACGCAGATGGCGACGAACGCGGACGTGCGCAAGCTGCTGGGCGATCTGGCAGCGGCCGAAGGTAAGCATGTCGTCGTTGCCAAGCAGTTGACCGAGACGCATGCGCCCAGTGATGTGCGTGAAGCCGAGGCGCATGTGGAAAAACGCCAGTTCGTGCTGCGCTATGTGCAGCCAGGGCTGGCGGGTCTGATCGATGGCTCGATTGCATCGCTGGCACCGATCTTTGCCGCAGCGTTTGCTACGCACAACACCTGGAACACCTTCCTGGTCGGCATGGCCGCTTCTATCGGGGCGGGTATCTCGATGGGGATGACGGAAGCGATGTCGGACGATGGCGAGTTGACGGATCGCGGCGACCCCTGGAAACGCGGGGCGGTGACGGGCGTCATGACCATGATCGGAGGACTGGGGCATACACTGCCGTATCTGATCCCTGACTTTAATACGGCGACCGGCGTGGCAATTGCGATTGTGTTTGTCGAGTTGTGGGCGATTGCGTGGATCCGGGCGCGTTACATGGATACGACGTTCTGGCGCGCGGTCGTCGAGGTCGTGGTCGGCGGGTTGCTGGTGTTTGGGGTCGGGATCGCGATCGGAAATTCATGACGTAAACGTCAATCACACAACCGGACTTGACCGCGCCGTATTCGTTGACCCATACCTGCGCGCCCAGACAGATCGAGGGAATTGGTATGCGAATGTTTAAGTCGATGGCGGCAATGGCTGCTCTTTCGTTGAGCGCCGTAGCGGTCCAGGCGGCACCCGCTTGCGTCAATAGCGGCAGCTTTGAGAAGTGGCTTGATGGGTTCAAGAAGGATGCGGTCGCGGCGGGCGTGAAGCCTGGGACGGTGTCGTCCACGATGGATGGCATGTCGGCGGATATGTCGATCATTTCGAGCGACCGCAAGCAGGGGTTCTTCTCGCAGACGTTCCTCGACTTCTCGGCGAAGCTTGCGACGCCCAACCGGGTGCAGAGCGCGATTGCGAAGGTCAAACAGCAGAAGGCCATATTCGACCGGGTCGAGAAGGAATATGGCGTGCCAGCGCCTGTGATCACGGCGTTCTGGGCGCTGGAAAGCGATTTCGGCTCGGGGATGGGCAAGAAGCCCGTACTTCGTTCGCTGGCGACGCTGGCCTACGATTGCCGCCGTGGCGAGATGTTCCGAGCAGAGCTCATCGCGGCGTTGAAGATCATCGATCGCGGCGATCTGCGCGCGGACGAGATGATCGGATCGTGGGCAGGCGAGCTTGGCCAGACGCAGTTTCTACCGGCGCACTATCTGAATTATGCGGTCGACTATGATGGCGATGGTAAGCGTGATCTGATGCGCTCGAACCCCGATATCATCGCTTCGTCGGCGAATTTTATCCGGTCGCTGGGATGGAAGGCTGGAGAGCCTTGGATGCAGGAAGTTCGCGTTCCAGCCAACATGGCTTGGGATCAGGCGGATCTTGCAATCAAGTTGCCGCGCTCGAAGTGGGCGGAAATGGGCGTGACGACGGTTGATGGGAAGAAGCTGCCTGCGGACGCGATGCCGTCGTCGTTATTGCTGTTGATGGGACGCCATGGGCCAGCGTTTCTGGTGTATCCAAACTTTGACATTTATCTCAAGTGGAACCAGTCGCTGAATTATGGGGTTACGGCGTCGTATCTGGCAACGCGGATCGCCGGTGCGCCGGCCATGCATCGCGGGAGTGCGCCGATTGCGTCGCTGGATGGTCCCCAAATGGTCGAGATGCAGCAGATCCTGGCGCGGAAGGGCTATAAGATCGGCGAGGCGGACGGTAAGCTTGGCGCGGGGACGCGGCTGGCGATCAAGCAGGCTCAGTTGAAGCTGGGGATGCCGGCGGATAGTTACCCCACGCCCGAATTTTTGAGTGCGTTGCGGTCGGGACGGTAGATATCTATTCGTGCAGTAGAGCAAAGCCGTTTGCGGCATCGTTTTGATGTTCGTCATGGCCGCCTTCGCGGCCATGACGTTGCGGGGAGTGATACCCTCCTCCCTCAAGAGCCATATGAACCTCGCTATGATCCGATTGACTGAAATTCGATTGCCGCTCGATCATGGGCCGGGGGCGCTGGAGGCGGCGGTCCGGGTGCGGTTGAGCCTTGGAAAGCCTGCTGCGTGCAAGGTGCAGGTGGCGCGGCGCGGGTATGATGCGCGCAAGCGGTCGGCGATCATGCTGGTGTATTCGGTCGATGTGGAAGTCGCCGATCAAGCCGGGGTGCTGGCGAAGTTTGCCGGTGATCTGCGGGTCAAGGTGACGCCCGATACAACCTATCAGCCGGTGGCCAAGGTGCCTGATATCGCGGCGCCGGTTGGCGGGTACAAGCGGCCGGTGGTGATCGGGTGCGGGCCGTGCGGATTGTTTGCCGGGCTGATTCTGGCCGAAATGGGTTTCAAGCCGATTATTCTTGAACGCGGCAAGGTTGTGCGCGAGCGGACCAAGGATACCTGGGGGCTGTGGCGGCGGTCGGTGCTCGATCCAGAATCCAACGTGCAGTTCGGCGAGGGTGGGGCTGGTACGTTTTCGGATGGCAAGCTCTACAGCCAGATCAAGGACCCGTATCATCTGGGCCGGAAGGTTCTGACGGAGTTTGTGCAGGCGGGCGCGCCGGACGAGATTTTGTACGTGTCGAAACCCCATATCGGGACGTTCCGGCTCGTGACGATGGTCGAGAGCATGCGGGCCAAAATCGAGGCGCTGGGCGGGACGTACAGGTTTCAGGCTCGTGTGACGGGGGTCGATATCGACACTGGCGCTGACGGTCAGCGGCGGGTGCGGGGCGTTCGGCTGGCGGATGGCGCGTTCATCGAGGCCGATCATGTGGTGCTGGCGGTCGGGCATAGTGCGCGCGACACCTTCGAGATGCTGCATGCGGGCGGCGTGGCGATGGCGGCAAAGCCGTTTTCCATCGGGGTGCGCATCGAACACCCACAAGCGCTGATCGATGCGTGCCGCTATGGGCCGTCGGCGGGTCACCCGATCCTGGGGGCGGCGGATTACAAGCTCGTGCATCACGCGAGCAACGGGCGGGC
>JANOVN010000152.1:0-19339 GCA_031417455.1 Hyphomicrobiaceae bacterium
GGCGGCGGCGCAACCTTGGCTGGCGGCAAGAACGGCGGCGGCTGCGGGGCGGCGCGCTGCTGCGGCGGCGGGCTGGACGTCACCGGTGGCTGAGTCTGAATCCGGCGCTGTTCCGGCGCGGGCCGTGACTGGGCAGGGTTCGTCTGCGGCGGAGCCTTCGGCGGCTCACCCGGCTTAACCGGCGGCTTCTGGTGCTGCGGCGGCTTCTCGTGCTGCGGCGGCTTGGGCGCATTGGGATCAGCGGCAGGATCCACGCCTTTTTGCGCGTTGGCGATATCGAGTGGGGCAGCGACAGCAATCGCAAGGCCGAGGCCAGCAAGAAGTCCAAATTTATGGCGCACGGATGTATCCCTTTAGGCGTCGAAACCGAGAATCGATGAATTATAGGAGGACTTAGGAATTGCGGCAGAGTTGCGCCGCTCAATGGCTGTGGGCAAAACAAATAAAATACGCGCAAATGCCCGTATTCAGACTGCGTTCATCGGTGAATGAAAAATACCGCAAAAAGCCGCGCGTTGGTATCACTCCCCCAAGAGTGCAGATCCAGAGCCCGGCATGCGCGGCGTTGACTGCGCTTATTCAGCAGCCAAACGCTGCGGCGGATTGATATCATGGCGATGGGATAGCGCAACAAGGAGACCGCGAACCCGGCTCTGTGGACCAAGGTGATTGCGTTCGCCCGTGACCAGACTGTCGAGCGCGCGGCTGAGCAGCATACGGGCATCCTCCATGCGGAACTGTTCGGTCGCGATGAGAGCGAGCGATAGCATGGTCTCGATCGTGTCGGGGTGGCGGTCGCCAAGCGTGCGCTCGCGGATCTGCAAGGCATGCTGTTGCATGGTCGCGGCAGCATCCAGCGCGCCGGCATGACGATAAAGATCGCCAAGCAAGGCAAAGCCGCTTGCGCTGATCGGGTGGTCGTGGCCGCAAACCGATGACAAAATCCGGGTGCCCGCATTCAGCAGGTCTTCGGCGGGCCCAAAGCGGCCCAGTTCGCCAAGAACGGTGCCGATGCTGGTCATGCTGGCTGCAGCGTCGAGGCTATCCTGACCGCTGACTGCGATGAACAGGGACCACGCGGTACGATGTTCAGCTTCGGCGGCAGGCAGCTGGCCCTGCGCGCGCAAGGCCTCGGCCACAATCGACAACGTGGCAGCGAATTCCCGGCTTGATGCGTGGTTCGCGCGGCGGATGGTCAGCGACTGACGTCCCGCGCGTTCGGCTTCCGCGCCGCAACCTTGTTTGAGCAGGCTCACGGCATACGAATCGAGAATGTCGGCTGTGGCTGGATGGGAATCGCCAACGGCGACCGTCATAGCCGACAGGGCGCGGCGGTAATGCGGCTCGGCCGCCGCATAGCGGCCTTGCTCGCGTAGGCTGTCGGCAAGCTGGCGTTCGGCATAGGCGGTCATCGGATCTGTCGTGCCGAGCGCCTCTTCGCGCGCCGCCAGCAGTTGACGATAGGCAACTTCGGCCAGCGCATATGCGTAGGCTTCCATGTGACCGGCGGCTTCGTCGCGCAGCTCATCGATGGATTTGCCCGAAGGGCGGCGAGGCAGCAACGGCAGCGCGAAGACATTGTCGATCAAAGCGTGAGCAGGGATCGGATCGGCGACAAACAGCGCCGTCGAGATCGGGGCAACACCCGGAATGGCAGCTCCAGCCGGACGCAGACGGCGGCTCGATGTGCGCGAGCGAAAGCCAAGGGTCGCGGCGGTCAAGATGCCGAGCGCTGCAAGCAATTGTTGCCACATCAGTGAGTTGGGGGTCCAAGGACGCGCGAACGACGCATCATGCGACACGGCGCGCGGCGTCACTTCCAGGCGAGGAGCATGCAAACTCGGTCCAAACGATGCTACCTGCTGGGGAACCGGCACTTCAAGGCTGGCCACTGCGGTCGAAACCTCGGCGTCATAAGCCGAAACGATCGTCTCGGCGGGACGGCTGGCAGCCGCAATCGCCTGTGCTGAGGCAAGCGTTGTGAGTGACCGGCCTGAGCGCGCATCGGTCACGACGATTGAAGGCCCCAGCGTACTGACCGTGAACCGCGGCATATTGAAAATAGCAGCCTTGGCCCTGTCTGCGTTGCCAGCAGCAGCACTGGCATAAGCGGGCAAAGCGCTAAGGCTAAGCTTGGGTGCCGCCGACGCCATGATGGTTTTGTCTTGGAAATTTCGGGCAGGTCCGGTTGCGATCAGGCGCGATTTCAAGGCGACGAACTGGTCGTAGTCGAGCCGCCCCACATAGCCTTCGACTGTAGGATAGGAGCGTCGGCGCCGGAAACGGGCAGCTTCCGGACTCGGTGCCCACACAACGGCAACCCGCAACCGGGCCACGCCGCTCTTGGTAAATTCGAGACGTTCGGCGACACGGCGCGTCACGTCGATCGTGCGCATCATATAGAACGGGCCGAAATCGTTGACGCGGATGTGGGCTGTGTGGCGGTTCTTCGGGTTCCAGATCAACAATTCGGTGCCGTCGGGATAGAGCGAGCTGGCGGCATGGCTGTCGCTGTCGGCATCGAACGGCTCGCCCGACGACGTGATCGTTCCCGCATTCATGGAATCGTTTTCTGCAGTGTCGTAGTACGACGTTAGTGCGTCGCTCTCGGTGCCGACGAGGAGTGCCATTTCGTCGACCGATTTCACCCGATGGCAAATGCCGTTATAGCAATGCACTTCGCCGGGTGTTTTGGCGAGCGATGGTGTCGTCAGCGAAAGCGCGGCAGCGTAGGCAGCCATCAGCGAGGCCGATGCACCAGCACTGTGATGACGCCGCAACAGCGGCCAACGATCGGCGCGCGAACGCCGCTTCCCCTCGTAACTCAGCACCGTGCCCCCTCAACTCCAAATAACGAGGTCTACATCCATACCACCAATATAGACCCGCGCGCACTATCCTCCACCGACACATGCGCAATTCAGTACAACACCCTGTAAACAAACATATCTTCGTAAAGAACGCATGAACGGTGTCCCGATTTGAGTCGCATGTCGCGGTGTCAAGCACCAACCGGAGGGGGTGTGGAAAGCGGGCATGACTTGAAACCGCGCACGCTTCTTCGAGACATTGACGATCCCGCTATCTAGCGTTGTCTATGAAGATTTGACCAAGCGACCCTCATTTCCTATCCAGGAGGCCCCAATGCTGATCATCGAAGCCGATATGGTCGTCCAAGGCCAGCTCACGATCGTCGGCACGGTTCTGATCGAAGGCCGCTTTGAGGGCACTTTGGTGTGTTCGCGGCTGGAGATCGGCGTTGACGGATACGTGTTGGGGCGCGCTATCGCGGGAGAAATTGACGTAGCTGGCCAAATCGTCGGAGAAGTGATCGCCCGCGAGGTCTATTTGCGCGGCACAGCCCTGATCGAAGGCGAAGTAAAGCACGAACAGTTGCGCATGGATGAATCGGCGGCCCTTGTTGGGGAAAGCAAGCGCCATGCCCGCCTCGAAATGCCCCCTGCATTTCTCGCGCTGGAGTCGCGGGCACGCATGGCCGAAAGCGATTTCCGCAATCTGGAAACGTCAAGCCGCGTGCGTCGCGCCCAGGAAGCCCTCAACGCCAAGGCCCAGTTTGAAACCCTCCGCGCCCGCTTCCCTGCTCTGGGCGGCCCCCCATGAGGCCGTAGGCCTAGAGCACGTTTGCTCTTGATTGAATCAGATCCAAGGTGCGAACGTGCTCTAGTTCTTTGTTTTAGAGACTGATTCACGCTTTCGATGGGCGCGAAGTGCTTCCATCTCAAACGATCAGGCTCTAACTCAGCGCACCAAAACCCGCTCAGCCATGTCGCCGCGGGCCTGCCAGCCATGCCGGACGAGTTCGGGATCTTTGTGCTCTTCCTCTGGATAGCCCATGAGGATGTAACCGACGAACCGCCACTCTGCAGGCACATCGAGCACCTGATTGAACCCAGCCGTTTCCAGGATCGACACCCAACCAAGACCGACACCGTGGGTCCGTGCCAGCAGCCAAAGAATGGTAATCAATCCCACGCAGGAATAGTCGAGTGTCACAGGCATGGTTTGCCGGCCCAGGCCATGGCCTTCCACCGGGTCGGGATCACAAAACACGCACAGATGAACCGGCGCGCGGTCAAACCCGGCGAGCTTCAGGCTGCGATACTCGGCACGCCGTGCCTCGTCGTAACGGGCGGCCGCTGCCGAATTTGCAGCTTCGAAATTGGCGCGAACCGCCTGTCGGCGTGCGGGGGTCTCAACCTTGACGATCCGCCATGGCTGACTGTTGCCGACCGAAGGTGCCAGATTGGCCACGTCGAGTAAATGCGCGAGCAGATCGGGCGAAACCGGATCGGGCTTGAAGCGCCGGACATCCCGGCGCCAAGCAATCAGCGTCTCGAAGCTGGCGGGACTGGGAAGTTCTGCCCGCTCCACCATGTCAGGTCGGCCCGGTCGCAATCGGCGGCCCGCCCTCGGCACCCCATTCGGTCCAGCTGCCGTCATAGACCGCAGCGTTCGTCTGGCCGATCACGGCAAGTGCGAGCGATAGAATGCTGGCCGTGACACCCGACCCGCACGTGGTGACGACCGGCGCGCTCGGATCAATGCCTGCGGCCTTGAATATCGCGAGAAGTTCGCCACGTGATTTCATCGTGCCGTCCGCGTTGAGCACGCTGGTTGAGGGCACATTGCGTGAGCCGGGAATGTGGCCGCCGCGCACGCCGGGCCGCGGCTCGGGTTCCCTACCCTCAAAGCGCCCCGCTGAGCGGGCATCGACAAGCTGAACATGCTTCTTGGCGACAATCTCCTTAATATCATTGAGGTCGCTTATGAGCCCCATGTTCTGAAGCGGCGTGAAATGACGCTCGAAGCGCTTCATCGGCAGCCCGTCTTCAAGCTCGCGCCCCTCGGCCTTCCACTTAGGTAACCCGCCGTCGAGCACGGCAACATCTTCATGCCCCATGGCGCGGAAGGTCCACCACACACGCGCCGCCGAAAACAGCCCATGGCTGTCATAGACGATGACTTTCATCCCGTCGCCGATGCCCATTTTCTTCATCCGCGACGAAAACTTGATCGTCGACGGCAGCATGTGCGGAAGCGATGATTTTTCGTCCGAGAGGTCGTCGATGTCGAAAAATACGGCACCTGGGATATGCTCGGCTAGATACTCGGTCTTGGGATCACGGTTGGTGGTCGGCAGATGCCATGATCCATCCAGCACGATCAACCCCGGCGTATGCAGGTGCGCGGCGAGCCACGCGGTGTCGACGATCCAATTTTTGGCACTTGCGGGCACGTATCCTCCAGGCGTCTAGCCGGGCAACCAAGAAATGGTTGAGACCGGGTCAACTGACTTCTAGCAGCGCGGTCGATCATGGCAATACAGTGCGGCGGGGGCAATCCCAAAGAATTCGATTTATCCCCGCCGCAACCGGCTCAGAGCAGCTTCTTCAGTTCGGCCTTTAGGGCAGGCGCCAAGTCGCTACGGGCAAGCGCATAAGCAACATTGGCCGTCAGGAATCCGATTTTGGAACCGCAGTCGTAGATATTGCCGTCGAAGCGAACCGCATGGAAATCCTGCGATTTCATCGCCTGCAAGCGGATCATCGCGTCGGTAAGCTGGATCTCTCCGCCCTGCCCGCGCTCCTGCTTACCCAACAGATCGAAAATCTCAGGTTGCAAAATGTAGCGCCCGGTAATGTGAAGGTTGCTGGGTGCCGTCCCACGC
The DNA here is from genome assembly GCA_031417455.1 of Hyphomicrobiaceae bacterium. Lineage (GTDB taxonomy): Bacteria > Pseudomonadota > Alphaproteobacteria > Rhizobiales > Hyphomicrobiaceae > JANXVY01. Next base: position 5,690 of record JANOVN010000152.1, read on the forward strand.
TCGGGCTTTTCGACCATTTTGGTGATTTCTGAAACCTTGGCCTTCGCGTCCTTGACGCCGACGATCCCATACATGTGGGTCTGATCTTCGGGCACCGGCGATACCGACACATGGTTTCCGCCGACCGCCTTATAGGCTGCCATCATGTCGGCGAGGCATGGCGTCTTGGCGTGATGCAGCATGTCGGGCAGCAACAGCGCGAACGGCTCGTTGCCGACGATTTCACGCGCGCACCAAACCGCATGTCCAAGGCCAAGCGGCGCCTGTTGACGCGTGAAACTCGTCTGACCAGGGCCGGGCAGATCGGCCATCAATGCTTCAAGTTCGGCCAACTTCTTCCGGCTCGACAGCGTGTGCTCAAGTTCATACTGGCTGTCGAAATGGTCCTCGATCACGCCCTTGTTGCGACCGGTCACGAAGATAAAGTGCTCGATGCCTGCCGCGCGCGCTTCGTCCACCACATGCTGGATCACCGGACGATCGACAACCGTTAGCATTTCCTTAGGCATAGCCTTGGTTGCTGGCAAAAAGCGCGTGCCGAGCCCCGCAACTGGAAACACAGCTTTGCGGATCGGGGTATTGGCGGCTGACATGTGGTGTGGTCTCCTGAGAGCGAAAAAAGTATGTTCGACGAGTGTCTGATACGTCCATTGACGCGTTGGAAATGTGTTTGTTAGCGCCCTTTTGAGAATTTTCGGTTAGCAACGCAAGGAGTATGCAACTCAACGGTCACGATCGTTGCGTGGCATTTGGTTCGCGCAAGACAGCGCGCTGTCGGGTCAATGTTGGAGTAACAGGTATGACGGTTTTGGTCACGGGCGGCGCGGGCTACATTGGCAGCCACATGGTGTGGGAGCTGCTCGATGCAGGCGAGTCACTCGTCGTCATGGATAACCTCGTGACCGGGTTTCGCTGGGCCGTCCCCCCGCAGGTCACCCTCGTGGTCGGCGACATCGGCGACCAGGACCTGGTCCGCACCGTTATGCGTAAGCACAACATCACCGCCGTTATCCACTTCGCAGGCTCCGTCGTGGTGCCCGACAGCGTCTCCGATCCGCTCGGCTATTACCTCAACAACACTGTGAAGTCGCGCGCGTTGATCGAAGCTGCCGTGCAGATGGGCGTGAAGCAGTTCATTTTCTCCTCGACCGCCGCTGTCTACGGCAACCCCAAGGTCACTCCGGTCAGCGAAGAAGCCGCCCCCGCGCCCATGTCGCCGTATGGCTCCTCCAAACTCATGACCGAGATCATGTTGGCCGATACCGCCCGCGCCCACGACTTCCGCTACACGGCGCTGCGCTACTTCAATGTTGCCGGTGCCGATCCCCAGGGCCGCACCGGCCAGTCAACCAAGGGCGCGACCCATCTTATCAAGGTCGCCTGCGAAACGGCGCTGGGCAAACGCAGCCACATCGACGTCTACGGCACCGACTACCCGACCACCGACGGCACCTGCGTGCGCGACTACATCCACGTTAAAGACCTCGTCCGCGCCCACACCTCCGCGCTGGACTACCTCCGCCAGGGCGGCAAGAGCGACATCTTCAACGTCGGTTATTCCAAAGGTTATTCGGTTCTCGAAGTGCTCGATTCCGTCAAACGCGTTTCGGGCAAAAAATTCGACGTCCGCCTCAGCCCGCGCCGTCCGGGCGACCCGGCAGGCATCGTCGCTGCCTCGGCCAAAATCCGCTCCACGCTTGGCTGGCAACCCCAGCACGACGACCTCGACGCCATCGTCCGCCAAGCCCTCGCCTGGGAAGATCACTTGGCCCGCTTCCAACTCGCCAGCTGACACTAAATGTCATGAGCCCAGGGGCTAAGCCCCCGGGCCTCAACGGCGCGACTTCACTTATCCCTTTTCAGCCCGGCGCGCAGCAAGGTCCACCACCGTGTCGACCGGGGCGTTGATGTCGACGAAGTGCGTCACCTTGTTGGAATCACACACATAAATCCACGCTGCGTTAAACAGCTCGCCCTCGCGGATAAAGCCAAGCGTCGCCCCTTTGTTTGGACGCCAGAACAGCACCGGCACAGGCGGCGGCCCAGCCTTTTCCCAGTTGGGTTCGGTAAACGCGGAAATGGGCTGCCATTCGATCATTGTCGACTCCGATGATTGCGGACCCAAACCCTACACGGTTTTGCCCGCGACAACCTACAGCCAACCCTTCCGCCGGAAATAGATGAACGGGATAACCCCCGACAGCGCCATCATGCACAGCGCCATCGGATAACCGAACTGAAACTCGAGTTCGGGGATGTGCTTGAAGTTCATGCCGTAAATCGACGCTATCAGTGTCGGCGGCATCAACATGACCGCCATCACCGAGAACAGCTTGATGATCTGGTTCTGCTCGGTGTTGATCATTCCCAAGGTGGCATCGAGCAGGAAGTTGGTCCGGCCCTGGAGGAACTTCATGTGCTCCATCAAAGAGGTGTTGTCGCGCCGCGCCGCATCGATCCGCTCGGGCAGGTCGGCTTCGTCAACTCGATCCCGCACGGCGCTGGTAAAGAACGTCAGCGCGCGATCAATCGAGACCGCGCTTTCCTGGGCTCGTGCGATGATGTCAGCACCCCGGCCCGTGCCTTTCAAAACGTCGCCGAAGTTCACGCTCGGCTTGGCACTGCGCGTGCCATTCAAGTTGAACAGCGATTGCGCCATTCTATCGACGTCGTCTTGAATGCGTTCGATCAAGTCAGCCTTGCGATGCAGCAGCGTTTCGACCAACCCGATCATGATCGCGGGGCCCGACGTGCAGCGGGCCTCGCCTCGCTCGACCCGTTGCAGAAAAAACGGAAATGCTTTCGGCTCGCAATAACGCACGGTGATGAGCCGATTGCCCGACAAAATGAACGTGATATTCGACGACGCCGGGTTGGCCTGCTCAAGCCCATACATGATGTAGGTCGTCATGTAGTGTGCGCCGTTTTCGGTGTACAACCGGCTCGAAGCTTCGATCTCGCGCGCTTCGGCTCGGGTAGGAATTTCGATACCGAGAGCTTTTTCGACATGCTTGTCTTCCTCAGGAGAGGGGTCGAACAAATCGATCCACACCGTGGCGTCAGACAGCGCGCCAAGACCTTCGGGTGTCACAAGGACCCCGCGTTTGACGAGCGCCCCGCGGTTGAAATCATAAATTGTGAGCATATTCATCCCCGCTGCGCGAAATCGGCACTTTGACGGCCCCTGTCTGCAGGTCGCAAGCGATGCCCCCGCACCGTTCAGTTGCCGCCTGACGCTATCGCCGCCGCGTCGGCCCGGCAAGCGAATTGGCAGCCGACAGACTTTGCCGACCCATTTACTGCGGCGTAATTGTGATGGTGAGCGTGTCGCTGTATGTCCCGCTGAGCAGCTTCAGTGCATTGGCTTGCGGGGTGATCGTCACGGTCATCGTCCCGGTGGGAAGGGCGCCGGTGGTCGAGACGGCAGTACCCGACTCAGGTCCCGTTGCAAGAGGGTTGGTGACGGTATTGAGTGAAGCCGAGGCCCCGGAAAACACCGCGGTAGATGAATAGTTGATGAGGTTCGTGAACCCCGACGGCGGCGAGCCCGCATTCGTCACCGCACCATTCAGCGACGTTAGCTGGACGTTCGACGGTGTATTGCAGACCGCGCTCGCATATGACTTGTTGATGACTGCCGTGTTGACCGCGCCCGCAGCCGAGACCGGAATCGTCGCGGTATCGGCCGTTGGACGAGCCACGCCGCCGATCGTGCAGACCTTGGTCACTGTGCCGGTAACGGTAAAGCCACGCGACGCAAAACCCACCCCCGTCGCCAGATCGAACATCCACATCGTCAAACTGTCGCTATAGGAGCCGGCTGCTTGCGGCGCGCCGGGCTGCATGAGGAAGTAAGTCGTCAGCGTCACGGTGTACGCGCGATTGGTGAGATTGGCACCAGCCGACGTGAACGAATACTGCTGAACATTGGCGAAGCCCACGGACGTGCCGGTGAACAGCAGTGTATTGCCCCCCGCAGCAGTGGTGCGGATCGTGTAGGGAAGCGTCGCAGTCCCGCCACCCGTGTCGGCCATGGTCGCCGGCAACGTCGCGCGCTGAAACGAGATCGCGCCCGAGCACGTACCGGCCGTCGCATTGGTATTGTACGTGCCGCTGATGGTGATTGTGACAGCCTGCGCGACGGGTGCAATGGGCGTCGTGTAGCTCCCCGTGCTTGCCGTCAGCGGCGTCACGGTCAGCCCGGCCGAATTGAACGTGCAGGTCGCCTGGGCGCTAGTCAGCATCGCCACGAGAAATACGAATGCGCAAGAAAACCGAAGACATGCGCGCGAGGCCATCATGGCGTATCGCCTCCCACCGGTTTGAGCGTCCCGGCTTTGAATAAGCCTTCGGTTCCTCTGGGAATAGTGACCGCGTAGCGCAGGGAAGTCCCCTCGGTTGCCATCTCGATAATCCAACGCCCGGGAGCCAAACCGTCCGCGCCGAACTTGCCCGAAGCATTGGTGAAAATCGAGACGCGCTTCGATGGCTGGTCCGCAGCAATAGCCGTGCCCGTCACAAGTGCAACTGCTTCGCCGCGTTGGTCAAGCAGCGTGCCATAAACAGACACCGAATAAGCCGAACCGGCTTCGAGCGCATAGCCCGCCTTGTAGTCGGCCCGCACGTCGAACGCACCAGTACCAAGGCTATAGCCGGTCGGTAGATTTGCGACATCGATGCCGATGCTGGACGGCGAATATGACGGCAGGTCGGTCACGACGGCGGGGCCGAGCCAGTCGGACTTGGCGCGCATGTTGTCAGCCTCGCCCACCGCAATCTCTTTGCCAGCGATGCTTTCGTGCGGAGAGATGATCGCAAACGATCCGCTGCGGACGGGCGCTCCAATGGCGACCTTGCCGTCCGCGAATACTATAGACGAACCCGCCCGGACCAAGGCTCGCTGTGTCGTGCTTTGCGGAGCGAATTTGCTGAACCCGGCGCCGCTAACGTCGGAACTGTACGTCAAGTGAACGTCGCCCCGGTTGCCATAGTAGCCCAGAGCTGCATTGGCGTTGACGGTATCGGTGTATCCAAGCTGCTGCACGTCGACGTTCGTGTCCCAGCGGCCGATTCCGTTGCCCTCGCTGCGATAGGCCGAAAGGCTGCTTTGACGATTGAGTGAATCGTAGCTCGTCGAAACGGTTGTCTTGTCGTCCGGGCGAAAATTGAAGCGCAACGCAAATCGTAGATCGCCCTTGGCTTCGGAATTCAGACTGGGATCGTTGCGCAAGTAGGATTCGTTTGAGTAGCCCATGAGCAGGCTGGCGCTGGCGGTCGGGCCCAGCGGCCGCGATAACGAGACATCTGCGCCGTAGCGGTCCCCTTTGATGGTGAAAGGCGAGAGCGCAGCCTGCTGGTCGTCTGCGAACTGATAGCGCGCCGAAAGCGATAGCCCCATGCCATTGCCGAGAGGGGTTGAATATGAGCCCGAAAGCCGGAGCCAATAGTTGAATTCAGGATAGAGGATTCCCGACGCAGTGGTAAACAGATCGCCTGGCCGGTGGAATTCGCGGCTGCGATATTCAGCCCCCAAGTGCAGGCTCTGGCCGCGCTCGGCCATCAGCCCGCGAAAGTTGATCAAGTCATAACTGGCGTCAGCGGCAACGCCCGTGCCCCAAGATCCCGTCGAGGACGCGGCCTGCAAACCGAACACGCCCCAAGGCGTCGAAGAAATCGCCCCAATCGAGCCCATGACGGCACGATTGTCACCCTGCAAGTTAAATTCCCCCGTCAGCGCATCATTCAGGCCGTAGCGCAGAAACGACGAAGCCACATAGTTGTTGCCGGCGTCGTACTGCCGTTCGTTGTCGCGCAGATACGAGGGCAATCCAGCGGTGATCGCCCATTCGTTTTTGCCCTCAGCCAGCTGCCGGTAGCCCGAAAACGTCGTGAATTGTTCGGTGCGGCGTGCGCCGGTGTCGTCGGTGATGATGAGCTTGACTTCGTTCGCCCCGGTTCCAAGCGGCAGATCGCGCAGATTATATGTGCCAGGCCGAAGCTGCAGATGCTGCACGGTGGCGCCGTTGACGGTGACGTCGATGTCGGAGGGGCGCTCGATGCGTAGAACCGTCCGCCCCGACGCACCGGTGTTCTCACCAGGCGCGAGTTTGTTGGCAGACTTCTCGACCGAAAACCCAAACATCTCAATCGAGCGCTGCAGCGCGCCCGCCAGCGGATCGTTGTCGCCCACTTGAAACCGCATCTGCCTATCGGGCACATCGTAGACAACGCGAGAACTCTGCCGCTTTAATCCAGAGGCATGCTGATAGACGCACCTGGCCCCTGTCGGGCAGACGTTGGCGTCGACCTCGCCCTCATAGACGGCCCGGTTCTCAAACACGGCACCGTGGAGCCTGATCGCCGAATCGAGTTCGAGACGGGCGCTGGTGGTCGGGTCGGTTTCGGCGCCCTGGCCACGCCAAGCCGTGTCTAGGCCAGCCGTAACATTCACATACCCTGAGAACGTAGCTGGCTTGGATAGCACGCCGCTGTTTGTTTGCGCGGATTCACCCTTCAGGCTGACCTCGTTGGTCGGCCGCCCATCCAACGCCAGCGCCATGTGCAGTTCCTGGAGCCCTGCGTCAAAATTCAACTTGAGCCCGGCTGCTTGTAGCGCCGGTAGTGACACAAATCCGCCAACGTCACGGATCCCCTTGAGGCCCGTTCTGACACTTTCGCTCGTCGTAGATTGTAGCCGTTCAATGAGGTCGGCCTTGTTGACGGTGACCTGATCGTCGGTACTGATCGCAATGATGACTTCACCCAGCATCACGGTGCCGTCCTTGAGCGGAACCGGCATCGTGATCGTGCGTCCCGTCGGATTCAACCGGTTGGTAATAGTCTTGGCGTATTCTACCTCAGCCGCCAGCAACGTCCCCGCGCTGATTGCGGGTAACAATAAAAATGCTGCAATTGTCCAAAGAAACAGCGCCCCTACAGGGTAAGGCGGCGAACGCGCCCACTGCCCTTTGCGGCTCTGTCCATCACGCGACAAGCTGACATGCTCCGGTCCATGTTAAAGATTCCCCATGCAACTGACGCAACATTTGTCGATTTCGCTGACGCTCACTGTTTACGCGCAGTCATGTCGACGCTGGCCTGAACGCTCGAAACATTCGCCGGCAGGTCGACGGGTAAAACAAAGCGGCGCTGTTTGCCTGGTTGTACCAAGCCGCTGCCGATGGTCTCGCTGAGCAATCCCCGCGGCACTGTTTGCGACCAGTCCCCGCTCGACAGACGAATGTTTGCCTCGGGCAGGAGGGCGTGAACATTCGTTGGGTTCTGCACCGTGATTGTGGGGTGGCGTCGACCCTTGGCATCCGTTGCAATGCCGGTTGTGACGACTTTCAAACCGGCTTGACCTTGCGGCGGAGCCACGTTGACCATCACGCCCATGCTCATCACAACCTGTACCGCGGATTGTCCAGCTGGCTGCTTGACGGGTACCTGATTAAAGAAAATGAAAAAGCTCTGGCTTGCCGCAAGCAACGGCTCACCCAGCCATTGAATCCGGAAGTTCTGTGTCGCACCTGGCGCAATCATGGCCTGCGGTGGCATCACCAGAAACTCGTCTGCGGCCTTCGAGGTTTGAGCCTTACCGTTCTCGTCCAGTGTCATTCGCTGAACCACGGCCTCGATCGGCAGCGGCGCAGTCGAGTTATTCACGACCGTTACGGTCGCCCGCGCCTTTCCGCCCGCCGACGTCATCTCGACTTGAACCGGCGAAACCGTCAGCGCCTGTGCGGCACCAACGGACAGAAACGAAACCGAAACGGCAAGCAGGGACAACAGATTGCGCAAATGTTGCATTCCAGTCTCCAAAGGCAAAACGACAAATGGCAAAACGAGAAAATGGACTGAGCGCATCGGGAATGGCCCGGTACGCTCAGTCCAACAAAAAGGCGCCGGTTGTTATTGCGGAATGATCGATACGCGCAAAGTGTCCGAGTAGGCGCCGATGATGAGCGGCAGAGCGTTCGCAATCGGCGTGATCGAGACGGTAAGGTTGCCAGCGTTCGCAGCAGCGATTGGAGCAAGCGCACCCGATTCGTTACCCGCAGCCGCTGGAGCGGTTGACGTATTCACCGTTGCCGTAGCGCCACCCCAGGTCGCCGAGGCCGTATAGTCGATGATATTGGCGAAACCGCCAGGTGCAGCGCCGACACCGTTCTTGACGCCGCCACTGACCGAAGTCAGCTGCAAGTTGGAGGGGGCATTGCACACCACGTTCGCAAACGGCGAGCCCGTAGGCGTGATGGCCGTCGTCGTAACAGCGCCAGCTGCCGAGACCGGGATAACCGCAGAGCCAGGAGTGCCGGCCACTGCGTTGTTGACAGTGCAGGCCTTGGTCACGGTCGCCGTGATATTGATGTCCTGGGTTGCCGTTTGCGCATTGGCAGAACCAGCTCCGGCAACAGCAAAGGTGGCAACCGCTGCCAATTTGAATAACGAACGCATGGGTGTTCTCCGAACATGATCAATAACTAGCTCGATTTACGCAGGCCCCCCGCGAGGGACCGTCCACTATCGAACTCCCGGATCACGTCATGCGATCCTGATTCGCCCGATCGTACGCAAAGAAGCTTTCAAATCCGTTACTGAAGGATGGAGAATTGTTTCAAATTGCGATTCCTGAGCTCTGCTCGGGCCTAATCAGGATCGCAAACGCATGAGCCGCAACACAACGTCCACTGTGACACGCAGGGTATCGTGCTGCGCAAGAACCACTCGCCCCGCGATCGGGGCCCGATGGTCGTGCGGGGTCATGGTCAACAGATCGCTGATTTGTGCACGGATGTAAAGCTCAACCTGAAATTGAGTGCGCCTTTCTTCTTCCAATTCATACCCGGCACGGGTTGGTGCCAGAGCGACGGGCGCAATTTCATTTCGACGAACATTTGGATAGATGATCGACCGCAGTTCGATCAGGTGGTCTGGTCCGGGATCGACCATCAGTACATACCCGCCCGGCGGCTGCACGGCTGCAAATCCGTCCCAAACCGCAAACCCGAACATGCACACGATGAGATCGACACTGCCGGCCGCAAACGGCAAATGCCGATTTGTGGCGACCGCCCAAAAGCAGCCGTGCGTGCGCTTTGCGGCCCGTTGGACCGCCCATTTCGAAATATCGACTCCAGCCAAGTTGCACCTCAGCCCACTCTCAGCGGCTAGGCGCCTCTCGATCTGCTGAAGGTAATAGCCTTCCCCGCACCCCGCATCGAGAACGCAAAAATCGCTCTCCCGTTGGCTCGCCCGCGCGATTGTTGCAACAGTCTCGGCGACGCGATCGGCAATCGGGGCATAGATCCCTGACTCCAGCACGCGCCGCCGCGCCGCCACCATAGCCTTGCTGTCGCCAGGGTCGAGCGAGGCCTTATGCTGCACGACCAGCAAATTGTAATAGCCCTCCCGCGAACGGTCGAAACTATGGCGCCGGTCACAAACCAGCGTGCCACACGCAAGCGTTGCCCCATCGCGGGGACGAAGCGGTGTGCCATCGATTGGGCAGACAAGCGTCCCCTCGGGCAGTGCAATGACATGGTTCATGTGAGCGATTGTTCGTCTCCAGCAGCGTGACGCTTACATCATGCGGGGCAAGTTCTGACCTGCTGGGTATGAGTTTTCGCCCATGGACCTAATGGGACGGCCACGCCCCAGCGAAAGCAAATCCCGGTCCAGCGCCCAATGAAAAGTCAATCAAGACTGATGTCGGGCCGCTATTACTTCGCGGCTTTGGCGAGCCAGCTTTCCGCTTCGTCGATCGAAAACGAAAATTCAGCCCCAGGGATGCCTGAATGGACCCGCGCCCCTTCCGCCTTATTCACCAGCGCAAACCGACCGTGATGCGGCCCCTTGCCCACTTTCTCGAGCAAATACCCTTTGGCCGTTGCCTCCCGGATCACGCGCTTTTCGTGGGCATTGGACATGCGGCACTCCCGTGGTTGGACTTATACTACACGAGGGCCATCCGGCGCGATACGCCGATCCACTTCACCGATGCGAACTGTCAACGCCAAGGCGTCAACATTTGCAGCAATTCCCGCTTGGCGCCGCCACCGGAAGGCTGCGATGATATCGGCATCGGCGAAAGCCCTCCCTGAAATCAAGCGCTTTCCCTCCGCCAATGGTTGCGCTATCACCACCCCTAAGCCGCCTTGGCACAGCTGGTAGCGCACCTGATTTGTAATCAGGGGGTCGGGGGTTCGAGTCCCTCAGGCGGCACCAATCTCATCTTCTAGTGCAGCAGCACAACGCTGTGGACTTTACTACGGCGCTGCAAGCCGGGGATAACCCGCGTCAGCTAAAAGCTGTTTGGGCGCAAACAGGTCGATGACTTCCAAAACCCCGCCCTGCCACGCGACCCGGTTGAGCGTATGGGCACCAAGCACACCCGATGCCGCACCAAATGATAGCCGCCCCACGATTTTCTGCGCAAACCCGCCCTCGTCCAGTCGCGTAATCTGCGCGATGCCGAGCGCTGCCCCATACCCACGACTGCAGTCCTGCACCGGTCGGTACAACGTCCCGCCCGCGCAAAAGACCTCTCCTGCCGGCCGTGCGCTGGCCGCGTCAATCATTACCGGATTGCCCATATGCGCGGTCCAAGGACCAAGAAGGGTATCCGCCGAATAAAGACTGAGGCTGTCCCAGCTCGATCCCCACCGCGCCGCCGCCTGTCCCTGCGTGTTCGCTGCGATCCACAACCGGCCGCCGTGTTCGAATAAGGTCGCATCGTGCACCGGCTCGTCGATCAGCCGCGCAACCGGCTCCCACTGATCGGGATAGCGTGCCGCGCGATACAGCGTTAGCCCGCCGCTCGCAAAACACTCCGGGAGCATCCAGATCGCCCCGTCACGCGAAAAAACGTGCGGGTACGAGAGATGGTGCGCCGTTTCCAGCACGGGACGCGGCGCGGTCGCCGAACCATCCGCCCGCACCGTCAAGACGCTTATGATCCCACGCCCGGTCGCATACGGCAGCTCCTCCACAAACACGTCCGTCTCGTTGCCGCGTGCAAACACAAACGGATCGGCGTAATAGCGCTGTCCATCGTCGGCCAGCAGCTTGAAGTCAGCCAACGCCAATTCGCCCCCCGCGAGTGGATTAAAACCCGCAGCCCGCATGCGCCAGGCAACGGCCCATTGCGGCGCCGTCGCAAGCTGACGGTCGATGAAACGCCGCGCCTTACTGCTCACTTTGCGGCCAAGCAGGTGCACGACGGGCATCGTCAGACCCGGCGCGCGCGCGCCATAGTCGGCCAAATGCGGCACCCCTGACGTTGGCGCTGGCCCATGTGCTGCGACGAGCAACCCGCTGATCAATCGCGTCACAACACCGGCCGCACTTATGGCCAGCGCGTGCGGGCTCTCGATGGCCGGCTGGCCGATGTCAAGCACACCATACGTACTGTCATGGAGACTGAGGAATGGCGCAGTGCCGTCGAGTACTGCCGACCAAAAAGCGGATCCGCCAGGAACACCATTATAGAGCGGTACCAGTGTCCGCGCTCGTGGGTCGTCGGTCAGTTCCAGCGAGGCAAGGTCGATAACGAGATCGCAGGCCTGCACCGTCTCGGTGAACCACCTATCGAAATCGCCCGGCTTCAACACGTCGAAAGGATGCGGCCCCGACCGTTTCGTCAGCGTCGCTTCCAGCACCAGCGCAAGCGCGACCGCCACCTCAAGCGGCCGCTGTACCGGAGAAAACGCCACAGCCACCCGCGTGCCGGACGCAGCTTCGAGCTGTTGGATGAGCGTCAGGTGCCAGCGCCACAGTCGCGACGCGTCGAAGATCAGGGTTATCAGCATCGGCAATCCGGGCTCTCCGAATCAAGAGTTGATCGAGTGTAGCGCAACCCTTGCACAGTTAGCTTTTGCCGATGGCATTTAGCCTTTGCCGATGACACTTAGCCTTTGCCGATGACATGGCGTTGCACGCCGCCGGGTGCTAAGTGGGGCCGCTTGGCCGAGATCGACCCGGTATTCACTCCCATCCAGCCAATTTCTCCCGACAGCCGCCCGTATTCAATCTTGGGACAACGGTCCATGACGACCTTGAGCCCTGCCGCTTCGGCTTCCCGCGCGGCCTCGTCGTTGACGACGCTCAGCTGCATCCAAACAACTTTGATCCCAAGCTTGTCCTTGAGCGCGATAGCCGTCCGCGTAATCTCGAGAGCCGCCTGCGAATTACGGAACACGTCGACCACATCGACCGGCTCGCAAACGTCTTCGAGCTTAGCGTAAACCCTCTGATCGAGGATCGTCTCACCGCCATGTCCTGGGTTGATCGGAATGACGCGATAGCCCTTGGCGATCAGATACTTCATCGCAAAGTAACTGGGCCGGCTCGTGTTCGGGCTCGCCCCGACGAAAGCAAATGTCGAAACCGTGCCCAGGATCGATTCGATATACGAGTCCGGATAGCTGTCGTGGTTCATGTGCTCGCTCCCGGTAAAAGCTGCGTCCTTTTTTGTCCCAAAAAGGAAAGGGGATTGGGGGAATGCGTTCCCCCAAGCGGGCTTGGGCGGCAGCCCAACGTGGCTAAGGCGATCAACACCCGCTCCACTTCGGCTTGCGCTTATCCAAAAACGCACCGATCCCTTCGCGCGCGTCAGCGTGCAGCATATTCTTCGTCATGATTTCGGCAGCATAAGCATAGGCCTCGTCGAGCGGCTGATCGACTTGGGCATAAAACGCCGCCTTGCCGATGGAAACCGTGACTTTCGATTTCGCCGCAATCGTCCGGGCAAATTCGAGCGCGCCATCGCGCGCCTTGCCCGGCGGAACCACCCGGTTCACGAGCCCGAAATCGGCAGCGTCGGACGCCGACAGCGCTTCACCCAGCAACAACATTTCCATGACCCGCTTGCGCGGCAGGTTGCGGGTGAGCGCGACCATTGGCGTCGAGCAGAACAATCCGATATTGACCCCCGGCGTGGAAAACGTCGCGGTGTCGGCAGAGACCGCCAGATCGCACGTCGCCACCAGCTGGCAGCCCGCAGCGGTTGCGATCCCCTCGACGGCGGCAATCACCGGCTTTGGGCAAGCAACAATACTTTGCATGACACCGGCGCATTGGGTCATGGTCGCCGCGTAAAACGCTGCACCCGCATCCGTGTCGATCCGATGAGCGGTCAATTCCTTGAGGTCGTGACCTGCACAAAACGCCGGACCGTTCGCCGCCAGGACGATTGCCGAAACGTCCAGATCCGCGCCAAGAACAGTAAACGCATCCGCCAGCGCCGTCATCATGGCCCGCGACAGTGCATTGCGCGTCTGCGGCCGGTTGAGCGTGATGAGTGCAACCGCAGGCTCTGGCCGCTCGACCAGCAGCAACGGCATCTCAAACGGCGTCTGAACGGTCATCGCGTCTCCAAACCCATCACATTGCGCAAACGGTTATCCGATAAGGCGGCATCAAGGGCAAGCGTCCAGCGTCCAGCAAATCCGATGCTCTAGTGTTGCCTGGTTTATACAACTCAAGAAGCAATCTCCCACGTCAATCAAAAAACGAGGGGCGGAGCAGCGCGGCAAGCGCGCGGGGAGTCCCGCAATTGGTAGAGAGCACCTACGGCGCCGCTCCTTCGTCAAGGCTGTATTTTGCCGGCTATGAATACGGCGTGGGGCCGCCAGGTCCACGAGTGAGATG
>JANOVN010000153.1:0-2591 GCA_031417455.1 Hyphomicrobiaceae bacterium
CGCGGTTGGTTCGTGCTCCCGCAAAAGATATGCCTCTCTTTGACTAAGATCCAGGAGGGCGCGGCCTAACAGGCGGTGCCTTTGGTTACCGCACCATGTCAAACACCAACACCTCGGCGTCGGCGACGCCTACAAGCTCTAGCGCGCGCACGTCTTCAATGGCCAAGCCGTCACCTTGCGCCAGTTCGACACCGTTGACCCTGATCGTCCCGCGCGCGACCTGCACCCAGGCGACCCGCCCATCGACGATGTCGTGCGCCACGCGGTCGCCAGCCGCAAACAGACCCGCATACAAATCGACATCCTGCCGAATTGTCACCGACCCATCGCGGCCGGTGCGTGAACCGACGAGGCGCAGAAATCCCTTCTTGTCGGCAGCCGTAAACGACTTTTGCTCGTATCCCGGCGTCAACTCGGCCCGCTCCGGCATGATCCATATTTGCAGGAAATGCACCGGCTCAGTCTTGGACGCATTGAACTCGCTGTGGCGGATGCCCGTACCCGCCGACATGCGCTGCACGTCACCAGGCAGGATCACCGAACCAGTCCCCAAGCTATCCGTATGTTCAAGCCCGCCGTCGAGCACGTACGTCACGATCTCCATGTTGGCATGGGGATGCGTTGGAAACCCCTCTCCACCCGCAACATGGTCGTCGTTAATCACCCGCAGCGGACCAAACCCCATATGCGCGGGATCATGATACTGCCCGAACGAAAACGTATGCCGACTGTGGAGCCAGCCGAAATCCGCGTGCCCACGTTCATCTGCTTTCCTAAGCGTCAATGCCATGGCGATCTCCAAAGAGGGCTATTTATAGCGCAGCCCACGCCAGCGAAGCAAACCTGTCAACTAAGATTGGATCGAGAATGGGGACGCAGTCTAAGGACAACCGCCACTCTCCCACTGGTTCCCCGGAATTTTAAGCACGACACCTCACCGCCGGACTAAAACGGACGCACGACCACGACCGTCGCATTATCCTGATGCGGTTCGCGCAATTGGTCGATGGTCCGGATCAACGCTGCCGCCACTGCCTCTGACCCATCCGCTCCGTAGGCGGCGATGATTCGCCCGATCTCGCTATTATCGAGGCTCTGCAACCCATCGCTGGCGAGGATCACATAGTCCCCCGGCTCAAGCACCAGCGGCCGCCGCGAGATATCAACCAGATCGATGTCCTCCCCCGTCACCGCCGACCGCAGCATATGCCGCCGCGGATCGCGCTTGGCTTCGCTGACGGAAATCTTCCCGGCCGCCGCCAGCCGGTCGAGATCGGGGGCCAGCGAATGATCTTCATTCAACAACGCAATCTCGCCGCGCCGCCAAAGCAACAGCGGACTATCGCCGACGCTGACCCAGTTGATGCCCTTCGCGCCAAACGTCACGGCGACGAGCGTCGAGCCCATGCCCGACAATAGCGGGTTGGCCTCGACCTTGCTGGCGATCGCGGTATTGGCGCGAGCAAGCGCGTCCATCAACCCTTCGACGATTGAGCCGCGATGATGGGAAAACGATTGCAGAAAGTAGTCGCAGCAAGTCGCGCTGGCGAGCGCGCCACCCGCATGCCCGCCCATACCGTCCGCGAGAACGGCCAGCATCTGTACGCCATCCGACGGGGCATCTTCGGGCTGAAACGGGTCATCGCCCGGCCAGACGAGGGCCGCGTCCTCCTGATAATCGCGAGCCCCGCGCGTCGCACGCACGGCGCAATCGAATTTGCCGACAAGATCAGCTTCGGCGCGATTTGGCGTCGCCTGTGTGTCGTCCGGCGGCACCGCAGGATCGGCGTTGATAGGTGTTGCAGTGGTCAAGGTCTGGCTTTCAATCCTTCGATTCCGAAATCTCGGACCAGTCGAACTCGGGTCCGCAGAACGGCATGAATACGAGCTGCGTCCGGCCCATGATGATGACATCCATGGCGGCCAGCTCGATCGCCGTGGTGGGGCGCTTGGCATTGACCGACACCACGTTGGTTTTGCTCATGTTCGGCACGAACAGGAAGCCGCGATCGGTGCCATCGTAGCGGATGTAGGCCTGCTCCTCGAACGAGATCGTATCATCGCCGTAGTCGAGCGGAATGCGGCTGTTGGGGGCGCGTCCGATGGTGTTGTTGCCCTCAAACACTGGGCGGAACGCGCCAAGCCCGGGACCGCCTGTGATGACAAGCCATCCCACCACGGGGTCTTGCACGAACTGTCCGCGCTTCAAGGCCTGACGGCCGCGCACGAGCTGCGTGCGTGCCGGTTCGTCGGCGGCGGGTGCGGGCTCAGGTGCCTTGGCTGCTCCCCCACGGATGATGCGGGTGGTGTTGGTGCCATCAAATTCCATGTGCCGATCCTGTTGGTTGGGGTCGTGCTGTTTGAGTGAGGCAACGCCACGCGCCTCCCTTGCCGCTTCCGCAGCGCTGAGCGGACGATACCCGTCGCCTTCGTGAGCTTGGGGAGCGGGCACAGGCGGCGGAGTGTCCGGTGGCTCAGCAGACGCGCGCGGAACATGTGCCACGGGTGGAACGGCAGCGGGGGTGGATGGAACAGGAGCTGGAACACACGCCGCCTGGGACCTCCCATGCATACCGGTATCGTCGCGGCTG
>JANOVN010000154.1:0-3053 GCA_031417455.1 Hyphomicrobiaceae bacterium
ATTCAGTGGCGGGCCATACATGTTAGGAAGTGTGATGATGGACCTCAGAATGCTTGCCCGAAAAGAACTCGGCTTCCCCACTAACTTACGGCACGCCCTCCGGCTGACATGCGTCACGTTGGACTAGCCTCCTCCTGTCGCAACCCAACACTCGGTTCACCACCAACAGCACCCTTCTTCCCCCTCCCCCTTGTGGGGAGGGCCGGGGTGGGGGTCGCACGGTCACCCGATTTGGTACCGACTTAGCTCCGTTATTCAGGCGTGGGCCGGGACCCACCAAACCAATTGTTGATCACCCCGTCGGGGTCCTTGGCGTGGGCTTGTCCCGAGGCCCCATCAAATCGCGAGTAGGATGCCCACGGGGGTAAGCAATCCCCCCGTCGCCCTCCCGCTCAAATCCCTGTATACCCTCGCCCCATGACCCCAGACCCCGACTCCGCCCCCGACTCCACCCCCAATGCACCCGCCCCGTCAGCGCCACCCGCGCCCTCCTCCGGCCCCGCCGCCCGCGCCGCTGCCGAACTCGCGCGCCTGCTCGCCGAGCCGTTAGCGCCCGGCCTCTACCTCGTCGCCACCCCCATCGGCAACCTCACTGACATCACGCTGCGCGCCCTCTCCGTCCTGTCGCGCGCCGACGTCATCTACTGCGAGGACACCCGCCACAGCCGCACGCTGACCGCCCACTTCGGCATCACCACCCATCTCACGCCCTACCACGAGCACAACGCCTCCCGCGAACGCCCCAAGATCCTCGCCCAGCTCGGCGGCAAGCGGAGCATCGCCCTCATCTCGGACGCTGGCACCCCGCTTATCTCTGACCCCGGCTACAAGCTGGTCCGCGACGCGCTAGACGCTGGCCACCACGTCGAAAGCCTGCCCGGCGCGAACGCTGCCCTCGTCGCCCTCACCTCATCGGGCCTGCCGACCGACGCCTTCACCTTCGCAGGCTTCCTGCCTAACAAATCTGCTGCCCGCCGCACCCGCATCCTCGAACTCCAAGCCGTACCCTCGACGCTCATCTTCTACGAAGCCCCCTCCCGCATCCCCGAAAGCCTCGCCGACCTGGCAGCCGTCCTCGGCCCCCGCCCCGCAGCGGTTGCCCGTGAACTCACCAAGCGCTTTGAAACCATCCAGCGCGGCACGCTCGCAACCCTCGCCACCGCCGCCTCCGAACTCGAACCGCGCGGCGAATACGTCATCCTCGTTGGCCCGCCCGTGTCGGCCGAAATCACCGACGACACCATCGAACAACGGCTCGAATCCCTGCTGGATACCCTGTCCCTGCGCGACGCCGTCAAGACCGTCTCCGCAGCGCTCGACGTCCCCAAATCTCGCGTCTACGACATCGGCCTCAAGCTCCGCGACAGCCTGAACGGCAGTCCACGCGACGACGGCACCGGCGGCGGCACCGACGACGGCACCGACGACGGCACCAACACAGCCTGAACTTCAAACATCCCCCCTCAATATAGCACGCGCACAATCGGCACGACCTGCGCTATGAAGCCCGCGCACATTCAGCGCAACCTGCGCTATGAAAGGCTCGCAACCAACTTCGAGGGCTCGATGAAACCGACCGCGCACGCAAGCACCCTATCCCCTTCGGCCCGCTTCGAGGAAATCACCTTCACCTCCCGCGACGGCCTACGCCTTTACGCGCGCCACTACCCAGCCCCCGCCTCGACGCTTCGCCCGGTCGTCTGCCTCGCCGGCATCACCCGCAACTCCCGCGACTTTCACGTCGTGGCCTCGGCACTCGCAACCGACCCCGTCCGCCCCCGCCCCGTCTATACGATCGACACCCGCGGACGCGGCAAGTCCGCCCACGACCCAGACTGGAAGCACTACATCGTCCCCATCGAAATGCTCGACGTCTTGGACTTCCTCACCCTGCGCTCGCTCTCCGATGTCGCCCTCATCGGCACCTCGCGCGGCGGCATCATCTCGATGATGATGGCCGTAGCCCAACCTTCCGCCATCGGCTGCGTCGTCTTGAACGACATCGGTCCCGTCGTTGAAATGGACGGCCTGTCTCGGATCGCGGGCTACATCGGCCGCGTCCCCCACCCCCATTCCTGGGCCGACGCCGGCCGCATCGTCCGCGACATGAACCAGAAACAATTCCCCCGCATCACAGACGCGGAATGGGTCGAGATCTCCCGCCAGTTCTTCAACGAAGTCGATGGCAAACCAGCCCCCGGCTACGACCCAAAGCTCTCCCACTCACTGTCCGTCTTAGACGGCCCCATGCCGGTCCTGTGGAAGCAGTTTGAAGCCATGAAACGCGTCCCCGTCATGGTCCTGCGCGGCGAGCACTCAGACATCCTATCCGCCGCCACCGTCGAGGAAATGGCCCGCCGCCATCCCCGCCTCACCGCCCACACCGTCCGCTGGGAAGGCCACGCCCCCTTCCTCCGCGACACCCACACCATCGACGAAGTCAAAAAATTCCTCAACCAGAGCGACGCAACAAGTAAGAGCTAAAATGAAACTCTCCCCTCGGCCGTGGATTGAAATAACTTAAGAGGGGTAAAGTAAATGTCCGCGAACAGACCTCACCTGCAAGGCAGCGGAGACGCCAAGAACCCGTTCAAGAACCCGGTGCCAGAGGGGGCGGCAAGATGCGGCCCCAGGACTGGAAGAGCGGCAACGAACTGTGGGCCGTCGTCCTGCCGGAGGCAGGCCAGCCAAGACAAGTCATCGCCCCGGGAGCTTGCCCCGGACCCCGAGCCGTTCGGCGGTGCCCCGGCCATGCTGAAGGACCTCAAGGACAAAGTGTTTCCCGGTCGTGAAATTAAAGCCGTCGTCGTCCAGGACGGCAAGAAGACGGTGGCGGTGGTGTGATGGGCAAGGATCAATCATTCACAAAATGGAGCCAAGTTCCGATGAAATTTGAGGTTGCGGGTATGTCTCGACTGCGGGATGTCTCGACTGGCTATGAATTCGAATGGGATCATCGTGATTCTGCAGAAAGCGCAGTGCAGGTCAGTTTCCTTTTGCCAGGTGGCTTTGTGGCGGTATGCACGGCCGAGCTTGTCGATCCAACCGGGCTC
>JANOVN010000155.1:0-14175 GCA_031417455.1 Hyphomicrobiaceae bacterium
ATTGGACATCGCCGCCTACACCCGCAAAGTCGGTTGCTACTTGGAAGAAGTAGCCACGGGTCGGATTCTTGGGATGGTTACGGGCGTCGTAGGTCAGCGAGGTGCCGATGCTGGAGGTCAGCGATTCGCCGCCATTCCGAAGTCCGGCTTCGAGAATACCGATCGAGGCCGTATCCGTCACATCAAAGATGCTGTTCTGAGCCAGCGTGTAGGATGTCTGCATCCAGAGGTTTTCGCTGATCGGGAAGCCAAGTCGGAGGCTGCCACCGGCGGTCTTGTTCTTGAAGCCCGACGACGAGGTCTGGTCGACTTGCTTGTAGAAGAGGTCGAAGCCGGCCGACAGATTCTGGTCGAGGAAACGCGGTTCAGTGAAGCTCAAATCAACCTGAGCGCGATCCAGCGAGCCACCGACCTTGAGGCGGAGGAACTGGCCGTTGCCGAGGAGGTTGCGCTCGGTAATGGACACGTCGCCGATCACGCCTTCGCTGGTCGAGTAACCGGCACCGAAGGACAGTTCACCGGTGGACTGTTCGACGACTTCGACGGCAAGGGCAACGCGGTCGGCGGCGGTGCCGGGCGTGCGTTTGACTTCAACAGTCTTAAACAGGCCGAGACCTTGCAGGCGCTTTTTAGCGCGGTCGACGAGGAGCGGATTGTACGCATCGCCTTCAACCAAGCGGAATTCGCGGCGGATCACGTGATCCTTGGTGCGGGAGTTGCCGACAATGTCGATGCGATCAATGTAAACGCGGGGGCCTTCATCGACTTGATAGGTGATCGCGATCGTGCGCTCAGCAGCGTTGGGCTGGGCACGAGGACGGACGCGGGCAAAGGCAAAGCCTTGTTCAGCGACACCCAGCGTCAGCTTTTCAACGGTCTTGTCCATCAACGAGGCGTTGTAGACATCGCCGGAGACCGTCAGGATCTCAGCGTTGAGTGCGTTGGTGCGAACATTGGGCAGCGCGCTTTCGATGGTGACGGCGCCGAACTTGTAGGGCGTGCCTTCTTCGATGGTGTAAGTGATGAAGAAGCCGCCGCCGTCTGGCGCGAGTTCGGCATTGCCAGCGACGACGTTGACGTCGGCATAGCCGTTCTTGAGATAGTACTGGCGCAACAACTCGCGGTCGAGGCTGACTCGGTCGGGATCATAGACGCTGGTGCCCTTGAGGAAGTCGAACCAGCCGGTCTGAGTCGTGGAGACGATATCGCGGAGCTGCTGGTCGGAGAACGCGCGGTTACCGACGAAGCTGATACCCTTGACCTTGGTCGCGCCGCCTTCGGTGATTTCATAGACGACGTTGACGCGGTTTTGCTCAAGCTCGATCAGCTTGGGCTGAACCGATGCCGCAAACCGGCCCTGACGGCGGTAGACATCGAGGATGCGCTGGACGTCGGACTGAGCCTTGGAGCGCGTGAAAACGGTGCGCGGCTTCAACTGGACTTCGGCCGTGAGTGTTGGGGTGTCGACTTCGCTGTTACCTTCGAAGGCAACCTGATTGATGATAGGGTTCTCAACGACAGTGACGAGGACGGTCGCGCCCTCGCGGTCGATCTTGACGTCGGAAAACAGGCCGGTGGCGAACAACTTCTTGATCGAGCGATCAACCTTGCCGGCATCATAACCGCTGCCGACGGAGAATTCCAGATACGAGCGGACGGTTTCGGGCTCGACCCGCCGGTTTCCCGCTACTTTGATTTCGCGCACGACTGCGTTCTGGGCCATTGCCGACGTGCTGCCAAGCACCGCGCTCGTAAGCACGGCGGGAGCTGCCAGCGTAACCCCTGCGCCAACGGCGCAAACGATCCGCAAAAATGCGATCCGTAACTCATTCATTCGCGGATCCGCCCTCGTTATTGAAACTCTTCCCGCATGAGACCCAGGAAACTCAGGCCTCAAGTCTGGAACCTACGCGTACAGCAATCTAATGACCGCCATCCCCGAACAACGCGTTACTTCCAACACCTCACGTTTAACGATTCAGCAACAAAGGGGGAAGTGGCAAGAATACGTCACCAGCCTAGATTCCATCCGAGATAGCGAAGGAAACGCCCCTGTTTTGGTGCTGTACTAACACGGCGTTACAAAGCGTGAAAACAGCGTCTGGCCCGTACGTTAGATCAGAGTCGGGCCATGAGAACAATCAGCTGAAAAGGCTCAGGAAGTTCTTGTACCAGGCATGGAATCGCAGCCTGTCGTTCCAAAGTGCGAGAATCATCAGCATGGAAACAACAGCAAGTCCGATGCGGAAGCTGAATTCCTGGGTCGATTCGCTCAGCGGGCGGCCCCGGATGGCCTCGTAGGCGTAAAACATCAAGTGCCCGCCATCGAGGATGGGGATCGGGAAAAGGTTGAGCAGACCGATGCTAACCGACAGCAGGCCGATGAGTTGAACGGTTGCGCCGAAACCAAAAGTTGCAACCTTGTTTGATACGTCGACCACGGTTGCAATGCCGCCGATCTTGTCGGGGAACTCCTGTTTGCGGATTACGTCGTAGAAGTAACCCAGGGTTGACGTCGCAATCATCCAGGTCTGCTCGACGCCGGACGCCAGGGCGCCAACAACGCTCGGGAATACAACCGGGATTTTCGACAGATCGCCGCTTTGCTTGACGCCGATGATGCCGCGCGTTTCCTGGCCGCCGAAATTGTCGGAAACGGTCCGCTTCTCAGGGATCACCTTGATGGTCAGGGTCTGCCCGTCGCGGGTGATGCCGAAGGCGAGTTCCTCGCCGGGCGCTTGAGCTATCGTGCGGGATAAATCGCCAAAGTCGGCGATCTTGCGGCCAGCAACGTCGTTAACGATATCGCCGGATTTCAGGCCTGCGCGGGCGGCGGGATTATCGGGAAGCACTTCGATCACGGCCGGGATCGTCATGGTTCCCATGAAGTAGGCGGTCCCGGCAAACATCAAAATCGCAGACAGAAAGTTGGCCAGGGGACCTGCGGCGACGACGGCGGCGCGCTGCCAGATCGGCTTGGCGTGGAACGATCCGCTGCGCTCGTGCGCGCTCATGTTGGAAATCGTGTCGCGCGAGGGCATGCTCGCGCCGTTCTCGTCGTCCATGAATTGAACGTAGCCGCCCAGCGGCAACAGGCTGACGACCCAGCGAGTGCCCTTTCTGTCGGTAAAGCCGCCGAGTTCCGGGCCGATGCCGATGGAGAACTTCTTGACATTTACATTGCACCAGCGCGCCACAAGAAAGTGGCCCATCTCGTGGATAAACACGACAACAACGAGAACGAAAATCCAGGCCATGCGTAAAAGTTCTCTCTTTGTGCGAACGCCTAATCGTTGACCAAGCTTGATTTGTAACTACCAGAAAGCAGGGTTTGTGCCAACCGGCGGCCCTCGGCATCTGCTGCCAAGACATCGTCCAGGGTGGCGGCGGTAATGATACATCCCCGCGCGTCGGCCATGTCCAGTGTCTTATCGACAATGTTTGCAATATCGGTGAACCCGATCTTACGATCCAGGAATGCCGCGACAGCAATTTCATTTGCGGCATTCAAAATCGCGGGGGCGGTTTTTCCCCGCACAAGCGCTTCGCGGGCGAGTCGCAGGCATGGAAACCTGACTTCGTCGGGCGCTTCGAAGGTCAAACTCCCAAGTTTGATGAGATCGAGGCGCGCGGTCGGAGCATTCATGCGCAGCGGCCAGGACAGCGACAACGCGATGGGCGTACGCATATCGGGAGCGGCCAACTGAGCTATCACTGAGCCGTCGGTGTAGCTGACCATGGCGTGGATGATCGACTGGGGATGCACGACGACCGCCAATTGATGGGCTTCGACCGGAAACAGGTGGAAGGCCTCGATGAGTTCGAGACCTTTGTTCATGAGGGTCGCGCTGTCGATGGTGATCTTGCGGCCCATGATCCAACTGGGATGGCGAAGGGCATCTTCGAGCGTGCAAGCGGCAATCTTCTCGGCAGGCCAAGTGCGGAACGGGCCGCCGGATGCGGTCAGGGTGATAGTTTCGATACCGGACGGGTGACCACCCGCTAACGCCTGCATGACGCCTGAGTGTTCACTATCGACGGGGATTAGTTCGGCACCCGACCGCGTGACTTCGCTCAAGAACACGTCGCCCGCCGAGACAAGGCACTCCTTATTGGCCAGCGCAACACGACGTCCCTGTTTGGCGGCGGCAAAGGTAGGTTTGAGACCAGCGGCACCGACAATCGCGGCCATCACGCAATCAGCTGGACGGATTGCTGCTTCCTCGATTGCAGCCGCTCCTGCCGCACACGCGATGCCGGTGCCTGACAGGAGCGCCTTGAGGTCGCCATAGCAGGCTTCATCACCGATCACTGCGTGCTTTGCCCGGTGGCGTATGGCAAGTTCTGCCAAAGATTTAACATTGCACTGCCCGGTGAGCGCAACGATGTCAAACGCGTCTGGCGTCTGACCGATGAGATCGAGTGTGCTGGTGCCGACCGAGCCCGTCGCGCCAAGCACGGTGATCGACCTGATCGGGCCATTCGCGTTCACTTTTGGAGTTGTGGCGCTCATGTTCAATCTCGTCATCCCCCGATGAGGAGCGCCGCCGCCGGCGCGGTCGCATTCATGCAGAGGGCATAGATCCCCGCCGCGACCGCGACGGTGACGACGCCATCCATGCGATCCATGACGCCGCCGTGCCCTGGAATGATGCTACTGGCATCTTTCACACCGAGGAACCGCTTCAAGGCGGATTCTGCCAGGTCGCCGCCCTGGGCGATGATGCCGAGCAGCAGGCCAAAGACGCCTAGTCGGAGCGAGGATGCCCCCGGAAGAAGGGACGCAAATGCAGCGCTGACCAGCGCACTAGAGCTCACGCCACCAAGGAAGCCTGCCCACGTTTTGTTGGGCGATATGGATGGCCAAAGCTTCGCACCGCCAATCGAGCGCCCAAACACAAACGCCATTGTGTCGGTGGTCGCAACGATCATGATGAGGAAGATCACGGCAGCGAAGCCGTAACCTCCATCGAGACGGAGGAAAATGAGTGCAATGGCTGCGAGGCCAACATAGGGAACGCCGAGCGCTGAAAGCAGGGGGCGGTTCTTGAAGGTGAGCACCATGACCAGCAACGTGCCGACAAACAAGGCCACCAGGGCGAAGACGGATTGGGCGCCGGTCATCAAGCCAATGGCGATCGCGACGCTGACGGCATGGACCCCAAAGGCTAGATCGGCGGACAACCCTCGAACGAGGTGGCCCCACTCCCAGCACATGACGAGAGCAGCAACGAGCACCATTAAAGCGGTGGGAACTGGACCGGCGTAGACGAGCGTCAATGCGAGCAACGCCATGATGATGCCGGAGCCGACGCGTTGTTTCAGATTGCGTGCGGACGCTGACGCAGCTGCGGCTTTGTTGGCGGAATCGCCGGGCAAGAGGTCGTTCACGCCGTCGACCGCTTGCTCAAGCCGCCAAACCGGCGATCCCGGGAGCGGTATTGCGCGATGGCCTGTTCAAGAAGATCGCGGCCAAAGTCAGGCCAGTAGGCATCGAGAAAGACGAATTCCGTGTAAGCAAGTTGCCACAATAGAAAATTCGAGATGCGAACTTCGCCGCTGGTGCGGATCAGCAAGTCAGGGTCGGGAATGCCGGCAGTGTCGAGACAGGCGGCAAAACTTGCTTCCGTGATGGACGATGGGTCGATCAAGCCGTTTGCGGCTTGCTCTGCGAGACGACGGGCCGCGAGGGCAATCTCTGCGCGCGACCCGTAATTGAAAGCGATAACGAGGGTAAGTGCTGTGTTGAGCGCGGTCAGCTCGCACGCTTCGTCGATCAGGGCAAGGAGCTCAGGGTCGACATTGGCGCGCTCGCCCAGAATGCGGATACGGACATTATTTTGGTGGAGCTCGGCCAAGTCCTGGCGGATGAACCGCTTCATCAGCGACATCAATTCGCTGACTTCTTCCGCCGGTCGCGACCAGTTCTCAGACGAAAAACTGTAAATTGTCAGATAGGAAATTTTGAGGTCGCTGGCCGCCTTGACGGTACGCCGGACCGCTTCGACACCCTTGCGGTGCCCCATCACGCGCGGCAAGCCGCGCTCGGCAGCCCAGCGCCCGTTCCCATCCATGATGATCGCAACATGGCGTACCGGCTCGCAAGCCTGTGCCGTCACGATGCTCTGCTTTTCGGCTCTGCTCTTGCTATCTGTCACGGACCGGTGATCTCGTGGTTGGGCCGAGGAAAAGACGATAACGCGGCTGGCGGACGTGCCACGCTACCCTACTGGTTACTACTTAGACCTTCTGAATTTCCGTCTCTTTGATCATAAGCGTCGAATCCACTTCCTTGATCAGCTTATCCGTCAATTCCTGGACTTTGGCGGAATTCTTTTTGTGGTCGTCCTCGCTCATTTTACCGTCCTTCTCCAGCTTCTTGAGCAGGTCCATGCCGTCGCGCCGCACGTTACGCACGGCGACCTTAGCGCCCTCGGCATACTTGTGGGCAAGCTTGACCAATTCGTTGCGGCGGTCGGCTGTCAGCATCGGAATGGGCAGACGAAGCGTCGTGCCGTCCATGATCGGGTTCAAGCCGAGGTTGGCTTCGCGGATCGCCTTGTCGACGGCCTGGACGTTGGTGCGATCCCAGACCTGTACGGCAATCATGCGTGCCTCGGGCACCGAGACGGTTGCAACCTGATTGAGGGGCATGCGCGAGCCGTAGACCATCACTTGAACCGGGTCGAGCAGATTGGCACTCGCGCGGCCCGTGCGCAGCCCTTGCAGCTCGCGCTTCAGCGCGTCGATGGAGGCACGCATGCGCGTGTCTAGCGCCTGAATATCGAATGTCGACATTTCTCAACTCTCCTCAACGTGTTCGTCGGCACGATCCAAAGAACGGATGTGCTGGAATTATGATTCGCCGTGAATGACGGTGGCGCGCGCCTGCCCCCTCAAAACTTTCAGTAGGTTCCCCGGCTCGTTGATCGAGAATACGATTACCGGAAGTTGGTTGTCGCGGGCAAGGGCGATCGCAGCACCGTCCATGACCTTGAGATCGCGCGCCAGAACTTCGCTATAGGTCAGACGATCGTAGCGGACGGCATCGGGGAATTTCATGGGATCTGCGGAATAGACGCCGTCCACCTGGGTCGCCTTGGCGACGGCGGCGCAATCCATCTCGATGGCGCGCAAGGTGGCGGCAGTGTCGGTTGTAAAAAACGGATTGCCTGTGCCTGCGGCAAAGATGACGACCCGTCCACGTTGAATGTGGTGGAGCGCCTTGGGCCGCACATACGTCTCGCACACCGACTGCATCGGGATCGCGGACAGGACGCGGGCCGGCGTGTTGGCGTGCTGCAGCGCGTTTTGGAACGCGAGTGCATTCATCACGGTCGCGAGCATGCCCATGTAATCGGCGGTTGCGCGATCCATGCCCTTGGCAGCACCCGACAGGCCACGAAAAATGTTACCGCCACCAACGACGACAGCGATCTCGGCGCCGGCTGCCACGGCTTCTGCGACATCGCGTGCCAGACGGTCGACGACGCCCATTTCGATGCCGTAGCCTGCGCCGCCCATGAGGGCTTCGCCAGACAATTTCAGCATCAATCGTTTGTATTTGAGCGGCGGCGTCTCAGACATACAGGCGAACTCCATGCAAAAGCGGCCGGTCCATTGCGGAACCGGCCAGCCTGACTAACGCGAATCGATGAGCTTTCGCCAGATCAAACCGGTGCGACATGCACACCGGTTGTGGGTTGGCGATCTTAGCTTTTGGCCATCGAGGCAACTTCGGCGCTGAAATCGTCCTTGGGCTTTTCGATACCTTCGCCGAGTGCGAAACGAACGAATGCGGTCAGTTTGATGGGCGCGCCGACGGTCTTTTCGGCCTCTTTGAGGGCCTGGGCGACGGATTTGCTGTCGTCCATGACGAAGCCCTGCTCAAGGAGGCAGTTTTCCTTGGCGTAGGTCTTCATCGAGCTTTCAGCGATCTTTTCGAGCACCTGGGGCGGCTTGCCCTTGTTCTTGTCCATGATGATCGCCTTTTCGCGATCCAGCACGTCCTTGGCGACGCCGGCGAGGTCGAGGGCTACGGGGTTACGAGCGGCAACATGCATGGCGATCTGGCGGCCGAGTTCGAACAGCGCTGGCTTGTCGCCCTTGCTTTCCAGACCGACGAGAACGCCGATCTTGCCGAGGCCGTCAGCAACCTTGTTGTGGACGTAGTCGGCGACGACGCCATCGGACACTTTCACGACTGCAGAGCGGCGGACGTTCATGTTTTCGCCGATGGTGGCGATGGCTTCCTTCACGACTTCATCGACCGTCGCGGACTTGCCGGGATAGGGCATCGCGAGGATCTTTTCGATGTCGCCATTAGCAGGGGTCGCGATGCTGGTGACCTTGCGGACCATGTCCTGGAAGCCGTCATTGCGGGCGACGAAGTCGGTTTCGGAGTTGATTTCAACTACGACGGCCGACCGGCCTTCGGCGAGCACGCCAACGAGGCCTTCAGCCGCGACCCGGCCCGACTTGCTGCCAGCCTTTGCAAGGCCCTTCTTACGCAGCCAGTCGACGGCTGACTCGATATTGCCTGCGGTTTCGGTGAGCGCCTTCTTGCAATCCATCATGCCTGCGCCGGTCATCTCGCGCAGTTCCTTGACCAAGGTCGCGGAAATCGTCGTCATGGGAAATCTATCCATTGGCTGGCCGCACGCCTCGCACTTAATCGTGGCGAACTGGACGTGCGGGTCTGGTTTTCAGCTTATCGTGTTGTATTGGCCGCCGACGATACACCGTCATTGCGATAAAAAACGCCTCCCCCGCCAAAAAAGTGCGGGAAAGGCGCATGTTGTTTGGTCTTAGACGACCTTGGCGTCGACCAGCTTCTTGGCTTGGGCAACCCATTCTTCTTTGGCGATCTGGCCCTTGAGCTTCAACTGACGGTCGAGAGCCTGGACCTGATCGGCGTCCAAATCGGCGATCTGCCAGTAATGGAATATGCCGGCATCGTTCATGCGCAGTTCGAGCTTGGGCGAAATGGTGGTGATGCGCTTCAGGTCGTCGGCTTCGCCGCGAGCAGCGTCGATGCCCTTGAACGCGACGCGTGGCTTGGCGTCTACGCCGGGGAGTTCTTCGCCCATCGGGTTTTCCATCGCGCCGATGTCAACGCCGCTGCCCTGCTGCGAGCGGGCGAGGCCGTCGATGGCGGCACGTGCGACGAGGTCGCAGTACAGCGTGATCGCGCGGCCGGCGTCGTCGTTGCCTGGGATCGGGAAGTCGATGCCGTCGGGATCGCAGTTGGTATCAACGATGGCGACGATGGGGATGCCGAGTTTACGGGCTTCCTGGATCGCGATCGATTCTTTGTTGGTGTCGATGACGAACAGGAGATCAGGCGTGCCGCCCATGTCCTTGATGCCGCCGAGCGACTGGTTCAGCTTGTCGCGCTCGCGCTGGATTTGGAGGACTTCCTTCTTGGGGCGGCCCTGGGGATCGGCCAAGATGTCATCGAGCTGGCGGAGGCGGCGGATCGAAGCCGAAATGGTCTTCCAGTTGGTCAGCGTGCCGCCGAGCCAGCGGTGGTTCATGTAATACTGGGCCGAGCGCTTGGCGGCTTCAGCGATGGAATCCGACGCTGCGCGCTTGGTTGCGACGAACAGCACGCGACCACCGTTGGCGACCGTATCGGACACCTTGGTCAGGGCCTGATGCAGCATCGGCGTCGTTTGCGTGAGGTCGACGATGTGAATGTTGTTGCGGGCGCCGTAGATGAACGGTGCCATCTTGGGGTTCCAGCGGTGCGACTGGTGACCGAAGTGCACGCCAGCTTCCAGAAGCTGACGCATATTAAAGGCGGGAACTGCCATTGATCGGATATCCTTTTCCGGTTGATCCTCCGTGACCCGTAAGAAGGCTTGTTTCGTGAGGGGGCCGGAGTGGCTACCCAAAACGAAAAAAGCCCACCGGAGCGGGCGTCCAGGTTCTATCTGGTCGTCCACAGTGGGTCACGTGCGTGATGGATCGGTGTTTAGGGGATGTGAAAGCGGAGGTCAAGCGGCGCCCAACTCGTCGTCAGCCGACTTGCTGGAGATTGCTCACTCACCCTCCACAAACCACTCTTTTGGCACATCGTACACCTCTGCGAGCTTTGCCAGCGTTTCCGCTGTCCCTTTGCGGCGGCCGGATTCTAAATCGCTTAGATATCCTTGGCCGATATTCGTTTTATTGTCCGCGATGTGCATTTGGGTCAGCCCGCGCCAATTGCGCACCGCCTTCAGCAGGCTTTCCCCGCGCAACATGCGGGCGGAGACCTCGGCAGGCAAATGTTGAGATTGCTCGGCTTTGCGGGCGTCGTACATGGCGATGTCGGCTGCGTCTTCATCGTCATCGAGCATAGCTTCTCGCCCCCTTGCCTCCATCTAACTGTCCGCCAAAGTTGGCTTCTGATATTACGACCCAGACTAGCACGCAACCGTCTTGGAGCCGTGCTAAGCTCCGCCAACGGCAATGACCGAAGCTTGAGCCATGAACGAAATCAGTAAGACGGTCGCTTCGACGGCGGTGGCGACGACGACGGCAGGTCCTGCGACCACGATGCGGGTGCGGGCGTTGCAGCTTGGCGAGCGAATCGACCTCAAGGGGCTGGAGCGCGAGGATGCGTTTTCATCCGACCCCTTAGCGTTTCGCACGCAGAGCGGCGGCTCGGTGATGATCTTCAAATCGGGGGGGGCGGTTTTCATCGGGCTCAACCCGATTGAGGAAGAAGATCTTGTTCGGGGTTTAGGCGAACGGATCGTGTCGCCGCTCGACGAGCGCGAGATCGAGACGGCACAACTCGTCATCAAACCCGGCGACGACGAATTGCTCTCGTCGTCGGGGGCGATCCAGCTCAAGAATGCGGAGCCTAACCGGTTGTTGCTGGTGGCCGAAGTGCTCGCGGTTTCGGTGGCGCTGGCCTACGACGAGCGGCGGATTGCCAAGGCCTTCGAACGGATTACGCCGATTGCCGACAGCCTCGCCAAGCGCGAACTGCCGACCGCGCCCCAGGCCGAACTGCTGGAGCAAATTGGCGAGGCGCTGCTGATCCAGCAGCGAATGGCGTCGCGGGTGGATTTGGACGAGAAGCCGGACGTGCTGTGGGATCATCCCGAACTGGAACGGTTCTGGGCCAAGCTCGTGGATGAATACGATCTGCCGCAGCGGGCGCGCGCCATTGACCGCAAGCTGGTCGTCATCCGCGAGACGGCAGACACCATTGTCGATCTCATTTCAACCCGGACTAGTCACCGGCTGGAATGGTACATCATCTTTCTGATTTCGCTGGAGATTGTGCTCAGTATGTATGACCGGTTCTGGAAGCATTGACGGTCAATGCATGACGTAGTGGATGACGTAATTCAGGTCGTTGGGATTGACGTTGGGCGGTGGAACTGGGAATTTAAGCACCTTAAGGCTGTCCAGAGCGATCTGATCCAACAGCTTGTCGCCACTGGATTCGACGACTTTAATCGCGGCGATCTGGCCCAAGGTATTCAAGATAAACTGGACGTAGACATCGCCTTTACTCAGGTAGAGCTTGGGCTTGTGGGCAGCGACTATGGCCAGAACGGATTTGACGTAGGGGCTCTGCTGGCCCTGGGGTGCTGCACCGCCGATGCGTGAGTTCTGTGTCGTTTGTTGCTGGGCTTTCTGCTTGCGGCGCTGTTCCTGGGCCTGATCGACGGCTTTCGCGTAGTCATTCATCGTCACATCGAAATCGTCGACGGTCAGCGGTTTTTGCGCAGGCTTTTCAGCCTTTTGCGGCTCCTGTTTCTTTTCGGGTTCGGCAGGCTTTTCGTCGGGCTCGGGCGGCGTTGGAATTGTGGCCTGATCGGGCGTTGGCTCGGTGGGAGGGGCGACCGGGGCGTCTTCTCCCATCTGCGAGAGTTTCAGTTTCGAGCGCGCGTCGGGTTCTTCCACCAGCTCCACAGTGATCGTCTCGGTTTTTTCGACCTGTCCGCGCCTTTCCTGTGGGGCGGATTGCTCTGGCGGTTCGTCGCCGAACGGAATGGTGGCAACAGCGGTTGAAAGCGACAGAAACGCTATGAGCCCCAGCGCAATCAGAAAGGTTCGGTCGCGGTACAGCAGGGGCTGCACGATCCTGTCGCCGGTCGAGAGCTGGGCGAACAGGTGGGGAAGTGGGGCAACAGGTGTTGCATCAGGCGTGGATGGGAACGAAACTGGTTCGGCGGTGGGCGCTTTTGCCTGGGTTGCATCAAGAGGTGCGGGACTAGTTTCGGCTACCTTGGAAGGCTCACCGGCTTCTACGGGCATTGGCAAGTCCGCAGCGTTAGTGGCCTCAGGCGCTGCGGTCTCTTGTAGGGCCGTTTCCGGCACCAATGGATCGGTGGACGGGACTAGAGCAGCGTCCGGCACAACAACGCTTTCCCCAGCAACCGGGGGTCGCGCCAGGCGCTCGCGGATTGCCTCTTCGCCCCGACGTAAAACCTTGGTCCAGTTTTTCTGGATTGCCCCGTCTCCAATCTGGTTGAACCGCGATCATAGCGTGCGCCGCAGCATTAGGCGAATATCACGGCGCATAACATTACGGCCCATAGCGACGGTGGAACCTGCGCGGCAAGCGGGTGAGGACTTCGTAGCCGATGGTACCTTGGGATGCGCCTACCGCTTCATAGCTGAGACCGGGGCCGATCAGATCGACAAAATCGCCGCGTTGCGGGGCAGCGTCTCCTAGACTGGTGACATCGACGGTGATGAGGTCCATCGAAACACGCCCCACGACAGGTGCCATGCGCCCCTTGAACCCGACGTGACCACCGACTGTCTTGTTCGATGCACTGGCGGCGCGCGCAAAGCCGTCAGCATAACCGGCCGCGATGGTCGCAATGCGGGAGGGCCGCGTCGCGCGCCAGAGGGCAGAATAGCCAACGCTGTCGCCCTCGTTGATGTCGCGGACTTGGAGCACGCGAGCCTGGACGCGGACGGCGGGCTTGACAGGAGCGGTAACGCCTTGGGTCGGCTGGCCACCGTAGATCGCATATCCGGGGCGAACGAGATCGAAGCGGTAGTCGGCGCCCAGCATCAGCCCGTCAGAGGCGGCAAGGCTCGCAGGCGCGGGCGGGAGTGCGGCGCGGAGTTGTTCGAAGGCCAGGAGCTGGGCGGCGTTCATCGGGTTTTCAGGCGCGTCGGCGCAGGCAAGATGGCTCATGACGAGCGATACGCCGATGCGGTTGAAGACAGAGGCGTCTGCTGCGAGCTTGGAGACGTCGGCGGCGCTCAGGCCGAGCCTGTTGAGGCCCGTGTCGATGTGCAGGCTTGCTGCCATCACGCGGTCGCGCGCTTCGCAAAGGGCTGCCCATTCGAGGCAATCGTCTAGCGAAGCAAGGACTGGGCGTGCACCAAGGCCAGCGAGGCGGGGACCCGAGCCGCCCATCAGGCCATTGAGAACATAGATCACTGCGTCGCCGGTGAGAGCGCGTACTTGGGCGGCCTCGTCGGCGGTTGCGACGAAGAACGTATTGCAGCCAGCGTCGAGGAGGGCTGGGACGACACGGTCCGCGCCTAAGCCATAGGCGTCGGCTTTGACGACTGCGGCGCATTCGGCTGGGGCCGACAGTGCCGCCAGTGCCCGCCAGTTCGCCGCCACCTGATGGAGGTCGACAGTGACGAGACCGGGTAGGCCGTCAAGAGTTCCAGTCGTTGGCATAGTCGGGCCTTTGCTATTAGCATAGAGGGCGTTAGGCGCTCGGGCTACCGCCCAAACCCGCTTAAGGGAGTGTGCCGCCAAACCTCCCGCCATTTTGTGACACAGCAGGTCACATCTTCGCGTGTTTTTTCAGGTTGCAGTTCGCACAAAGAAGTTGAAGGTTCGACCAGACCGTGAGGCCACCTCGGGAAAAAGGCACGATGTGGTCGCCGTGGAGGCGGCGAAGTTCGGCGGGGCGGCGGAAGGTACCCGCGCAACCGAGACATCGGAAGCCGCCGTTGCGTGAATCGTATAACTCGCGGATCGCAGCATCGCGCCAACTTGCGGGGAAGTGACGGGAGGATGGATCTACCGCTTCCAGGAAATCTGGCAAATCTCCGGTCATGAGGCGATTTTGCTGGCCAGGCCGCTCGCGGCTTCAAGCTGGGCCCGGTGCCCTTTGATGCCATCCCAACGGCCCTTGCTCTGGGGCCAATCAACGCCCATCGCGATAGCGCTTTCGGTGGGGCGGCGGATAAATT